>JADHWD010000021.1 GCA_016783645.1 bacterium | reverse complement strand
CTGTTTCGCCCAATCCCTTCAATCCGGAAACTGTCATCACTTTCGAGCTTTCCTCTGCATCTATGGTCAAATTATCGATTTATGATATTCAAGGGCGGGAAGCCGCCAGGTTAATCGATGGCATGATGAGCGAAGGAAGGCATGAAAGCGTATTCAAAGGTGCGGATCTGCCCAGCGGGGTGTATTTCGCCAAACTGCGCGCGGGAGATTTCATCCGGACGCAGAAAATGCTGTTGCTGAAATAGCGAAGATTCGCAGAAGGGATGGCTGACGCGTCAAGTTCGCTCGGCTGAATACAAACCCTATCACGGCAGTGAACGATAATACGCTCCCTTTGGGAAAAATGGTCTGCGGCGATTTTAGGGGCGCCAAAGCGCTGTTTTGAGTAAGCTTTCTGGCTTTCACCATCATCGGTATATTCCGCAGAATAGCGCTGCGCAAGGAATTTGCCCGCTGCCGTCGCGCCGTCTGCGTTTCTATCTGTTTTTCGCCCCGGTTTATTTTATTAATAATACCAGCAAAAGGTCTGAATATCGCCCGATCTAAGATGGGGAGTAGATGTTTCAAGACTATTCTGCAAAGAGCATGATCGTTTTGACCGGGGCGGTTATTTGAAAATAGGCGTAAAGTAAGTGCAAAATAAGGAATATGCCCGTCTATTTTTCAAAAAACAGAGTAAAATATCGGGCAAACAAAATATATAATCGAGCAACATATATTATTCTGCACATATTAAAAACAAACGAAAAAGTCTACACAGAATTATGTAAATTACATCGGTTCTATACTAAATCGATATCCATTGTTTTATTGCATAAGGAAAATAATTGATGGATTTCAACATAGCGCACGATACAATAGTATGGTCCTATATTATAATCCCATTTCTCATCTTTTCAGCAAGGATCATCGATGTCACCATCGGCACGGTGAAAATCATCCTAATCTCAAAAGGGATGAAGATATTACCCCCCCTTCTAGGTTTCTTTGAAGTCTTGATCTGGCTTTTAGCTATTGGTCAAATAATGCAGAATTTAACCAATCCGGTCAATTATCTCGCCTATGCGCTTGGATTCGCAATAGGCACTTATGTCGGTATCCATGTGGAAGCCAAATTAGCGATGGGAATTTCGCTGGTCCGAGTGATTACAAGCCGGGAAGGTCATGAGCTTGTGAAGCATCTTCGCGAAAACGGAAACATCATCACCAGTATCAATGCCCAAGGCAACCACGGCGATGTTATCGTCCTTTTCACCGTAGTCAAGCGGAAAAACCTGAAAGACACCATAAATACGATTAAAAAATTCAATCCCAATGCTTTTTACACTGTAGAGGATGTGGGATTCGTGAGTCATGGATTTTCCCTGTCTATTAGACATAGGAAGCGATTATGGGACCGGATAGGATTGAAACGGAAATAAATCCCTTCGGATTTATCAGGGTTTGATGAATTTGAAAAATTATTCGGCGTAATATTGAGTTTTTTATTAAAAATTCGTATTTTATTTTCAATAAAAAGCTATTTTTTTACGAATTATTAACCTGCATCACAAACTGCTTGCCTTGTTTATCTTATATTTTAACATATCAGCTGCCTTCTTGATCAAAAAACAAATCAACATATATCAACTCATTTGGAGGTTTTATGAGCGGAAGAATCATTGTTTTATTGCTCATCCTGCTTCTTTCATCCCATTTTTGTCCCGCGGTTGAACTGTCCACCCCGGGTCCTGTCGGCACTGCCATGTCCATCAACGATTACGGAGTGATCGAAGATTGGTGGGTGGGGAACAATCCGAACACCCGCGTCTTCTGGATGACGGATGGATGTTTTATTGTTTCCGTGAACGGTGAACCGCCTTTACAGGTCAACGATCCCAATGTCACATTCTGGGACGGAATCAATCCCCCCGCCCCGGTGGGAGGCGCATTCTTTCATCCCGGCATCTATGAAGATTTCTCACATGACGCGCTTTCGCCCAATGTGTGGTCCACCGTAGTAAAATACGAGGAGCCGGCGAACAATGTTCTGCTGATGGGCGGATTAGGTTATCATATGTATGACCCATCGCCCCACTTCGGTCTCCCTTATGTGGAGTTTATGTCCTACATCCAGCTCACTAACTTGAGTCCGCAGGATGTGACCGTCAATCCCTTCGTCTATTTCAGATCCTACGGCGATATGAATTGGACTTACTATTCCAATCACGGATTGGGGTTTTACCAGAACATATTCAAAGACTATGACTGGGTGGACGGTACTTCCGATGATTTTGTAGTGTTACAGCATGGCAATCCGCCCTGGTACGCATACGCATTCTGGATGCCGGGTTATCCGCCTACACATTACCGGATTCAACTAAGCGATGATCTATTGAATGACATACTTAACGGCGGGCAGAATTACAATCTTCCCAACAGCACAGTTGCCGTAGGTATGGGAGGTTCCGAAACCGCCTGGCAGTATGGCCCTTTCACACTGGCGCCGGATCAAGCCCTGCTTTTCTACATTTATCCCAAAGCGATGAAAGTGGATGTCAACACTTTGACTAATATCGATTACGATAGAATCAATGTCGCTCCCAATGCTATAGCCCAGCCTATAGTGTTCGAGGATACCGATGTCACAATCGATTTCGATAACTTGACTTTAGTTAATCCTTTAGTCAACACATACACTCAGATAATCGCCGCGGAATTGACCGGCGGTATGGTGGAAAGCCCCTTAGCCGGTAATCTGCAGAATGTATCAACTGTACGCTACTGGGAAATCTTCTCCGATACCCGCTGTCAGAGTTTCATGGGCGATATCACTTTCAGCTATGATCCTGTGACCGACGGCATCCAGGATGAAAACGATCTGCTCATCGCCTACAGGTCTGATTACGACCAGCCTTGGGTGGAATTCCCCATGATACAAATCGATGAAGTCAATAACACCATCACCGCGGTGGATGCTGAAGAATTCGGTCAATACGCTTTAGCGTCCACCGGTAATAATAATTTTCAGCCGGAAGTGGGCGAAGTATTCTTCCTGACATATATGACTCTGCCGGCGTCGCCGCCCTTCTTCCCTAATCCGGTCGATACTATGGATATATCCGCCGGTATCCCCGAAGGCGGGAGTTGGACTATGCAGCCAATGAATTTAGCCGGTTTGCCCTGGCAGAACCTTCAGCCCGCCGCTGACGGATTAGCGGAGATGAATATCCAAGTGCCGCCCGGATTCGTGCAGGGATATGAATACGCCAAAGTATGGGTGGAATTGAATATCAATCAGAATACACAGTACACTCCCGGATTCCCTTGGGGATTCCATGTCTGGCTCAATAATATGTATTTTGAACCGATGGCGGGATTTCCCGATAACGCTCTGTGGATAAACGCCGATTTTTACGGCTATCTGTATGACGCCGCCGGAGATTCCTTTGAATACGGCATTGATTTAAATCCCTTCAATGCGCCTTTGTATGTTACCTTCGTCCCCGGCAACATGGAACCCTTCGTAGCGACATTATCGGGATACAATCCCAATAACGGGACATTCTTCAATTTCCAAACTTCCGGCGGAGCTTTATCCGCCCAGGGGATTATACCTGACGCCGCGGTCAATTGGGCGTATAACATCTGGCATTTCACTCCCTTCATCGGCGGCCTCAATAACGGCGAACAGACTCAAACTACCATAGCGTGGTTTAACGCCGAAGCCGGCGATGAAGCGGTCCTGCTCACTTGGGTCACTCAGACCGAATTCAACAGTGATTACTTCAATGTCTACCGTGACGGCGAAGTCATCGCCACTGTCCCGGCGGCGGGATTATCGCCCGATCCCCTCGCTTATAATTATTACGATGAAGGCTTGACGCCCGGGCAGGAATACGCTTATGAAGTTTCGGTGGTGATGACCGACGGCAGTGAATGGGTTTATCCCGATGCTTTGAATATGACGCCGACTTCTTCAGAACTTGAAAATATCCAGCTCACTATCCAAATCGAAGGCAATGATGTGGTGTTGAACTGGACCGAAGCGGTCGAAACAGTGGTCTATGCGGTTCACCGCAGTACCGATCCTTACTTCGTACCTTCAATGGAAACCGAAATCATCCGGACAATGGATACGACTTACACGGATGTTGATGCGGTTTCAACCGAATCTTCATTGTTCTATAAGATCGTTCCGGTGCTAATAGACTAACACTGCGAATCCTATATAATCGGTGGTGTCCCTGCATAGTTGTTTAACAGAATTAAATTCGATTTCATGCTGATTTGAGAATCATAAAATGGTAGGTCGGGGGCTTGTCCCCCGACAAATTGTGCGGGGGGATAAACCCCCATAAGCGCTTAAATAAGAGATTTCATCAGCCTATTTTTGGTGAGTAGGGGCGAAGCATTTTAGGTTAATAATATAAATATTAATTACTTACAAAAAATGCTTCGCCCTTACAAAAACATTCGATTCCGCTTATTTAAGCGCTTATGGGATAAACCCCCCGCCTACCCTGACAATTATATAAGGACACCACCATATAATCGCGGTCAATAAAAAAACCGCCGCCCTTTTTTAGGGCGGCGGTTTTGTATATATACACTCATACGCCGGAAGCGTAACCCGAAGTATGAAAATATTTTTCCGGGCGGCCCTTGCGGCCGCCTTTCCCCGAAGGGGAAAAACATGAATAGCCGTAGGTGAAACCTACGGAAGTAGAACATTAATCCTGACGACCCTGAAGGGGTCGAACTATTTTCATGCTTCGGGGTGCGCCGCAGGCGCATGAGGGTTTATCTTATTAAAGCGCTTATGCGTGTAAGACCTGCCAGAACAGATTTTGTCTTGTTACTTACAACTTACTGTTTGTGACTTTCTGTTTTCACGGAAAATCACAGCCATTTCTTCTTTTTGAAAAACAGAATCATAATCAACGCCGCGGTGAAAACTAAACCCAGCACGAAAAAATAACCGTAATGCCAACCCAGCTCCGGCATGTATTGAAAGTTCATGCCGTATAATCCGGTGATAAAAGAAAGGGGAATGAAAATAGTGGCGATCATGGTCAATACTTTCATCACTTCGTTCAGACGGTTGCTGGCGTTAGAAAGATAAGTGTCCACCATACCGATGACCACATCCCGGAAACCTTCGATAGTTTCTATCACTTGCACAATATGTTCATGCAAATCCCGCATGTATAGAATAGTTTCTTGGGAGAAGTTTGGCGATTCGCCGCGGGTGAGGCTGTTGATAGTTTCCCGTAAGGGCCATATCGACTTACGCATCATCAATAATAGCCGGCGGATTTCATGTATCTTTTGAAGCATGTTGTCTGACGGCGATGTGAACAGCTCCTCTTCCAAGTATTCAATCTTGTTTCCCATGAATTCTAAAGCTGCAAAGTAGTGATCGACCACCGCATCGATAAGCGCGTAAGTGAGGTAATCCGCTTTAAGCATCCGCATCCGTTTCGGCGCTTCACGTATCCGTTTACGCACCGGTTCGAATACATCCTTGCGCATCTCCTGGAAAGTGATAACTAAATTATTGCCGGTGATTATGCTGATCTGCTCCATGATCAAGCTGGAATCATCTTCCGAAAGATGCAGCATCTTTAAAACCGTGAAGAAATAATCCGCTAATTCCTCCGCCTTGGGACGCTGACCGGTGTTCATTATATCTTCTAATATTAGAGGATGTATCTGAAATATCTCGCCCGCCTGCTCGATGATTTTCACATCATGGATGCCGGAAATATTAATCCAGGTCATGGTGGACTTATCCAGATATCGCCTGCATTCCTCCAAATCGGATACTTCCACCTCTTCTGATGTTTCGCCGTCATAATCCAGAATATTAATTTTGACCGGCTCTTCGCGTCCGTTGCCCACATATACCAGCGAACCGGGAGCTAATCCGGTCTTATGCGATACTTTATGAAATAATTTGGGAAGTTTTATTTTCATGATGTAATTTTTGGTTTTTTAATCCTGTGTTGCAGAGTCCCTGCACTCTGCAACATTTAGTTCCTACCGCTTTTTAAACCTCTGCAAAAGGCGTAAAGCGGCAGGCTTACTCTCCGGCAGGGAAGGGCGAAGCATTTTTCGGTATAGGTGGAAAAATTCAATGACGATGGTGAAAATGCTTCGCCCCTACAAGCGGCAGAGTATCTTGAATTGTAGGAGCAAACGGCGTTTGCCCTTGCGAAAATTATCTAATGAGGTATGGACGGACACCATCCGCCATTGCAGGCATCCCGGTTTCTCTGAAACTATGGAAAACACTGGCAGGTCACACCCGCCTATGGCGTGCAAGACCTGCCAGAACGGGATTTTTTTCCACTCGTTCCCACGCTCCAGCGTGGGAATGCATACCCAATCAGTAGTTCTTAGAAGCAATATTCACAACGAATTGAACGAATTAAACGAATTTAGGATTCACAACCTGCGGTCAGGAGATTTTCAGACTTGCCGGTTTGCCAACTTTCTAACTTGCAGATTTATTTTTATTCAAACATAATTGCCCGCACGCCGCCGCAATATCCGCTCCCCGCGATTTCCTTAACATCACCGTCAACCCCGGCCGTTCCAATTCATGACGGAACGCTTCGATTCTCCCGGATTCAGGCTGTTTAAACTTATTAGAATTATTTTTCCCAACACTCATTTGAGGGAACGGATTATATTCTATCAGGTTAAGCTTGGCGGTGAATCCTCCCAAAGTCCGTTTCAATCGGCGGGCGTCTTCGACTGAATCGTTGATTCCGCCTATCAGCACATACTCGAAGGTCACACGATGTCTTGTACTCTTTTCGTAGCGGTGCAAAGCCGGTAAGAGTTCTTTCAAAGGATATTTCTTAGCGACAGGTATCAGTTTTTCCCGTGATTTCTGATTCGGAGCGTTCAAAGATAAGGCTAATTTGCAGGGAAGGCGGTCGTCGGTCATCCGCTCTATTCCGGGGATGACGCCCACTGTCGATAATGTTATCCTGCGGGAGGATATCCCCAATCCATCGCCATCAGTGAATAGTTTCAAAGCCAGTACTGTATTCTCATAATTCAGTAACGGTTCACCCATCCCCATCAACACGATATTGGTGATGCGCTTGTCCGATTCCTTCTGCGCTGTCACTAATTGTCCTATGATTTCTCCGGCGGATAGATTGCGTTTGAATCCCAGTGAACCGGTAGCGCAGAAATTACATCTCAGCGCGCAGCCGGCTTGACTGGAGACGCATAATGTCATTCTGTCCCCTTCATCCATCAATACCGATTCAATATATTCATCATCTTCAAGTTTGAAGAGGAATTTGCGGGTTTTATCGAGGGATGATTTTATAACACTCGCAGTCTGCGGCCATCGGATAACCGCGAATTCTTCTAATCTGCGGCGGAAATCCAAAGACAGGTCAGTCATGTCATTGAAATCGCTCAAACGGCGGTTATACATAGCGTGATATATCTGCTTCGCCCGGAATTTCTTCTCACCCATTTCACGGATAAAATCCGTTAATTGAGCGAGGTTCAAGCCCGCCAGGTTTTTCTTACATGTGAACATATATAAATATACGCAATTATGCGAAAATTGGCAATGGTCAGTTTGACTTTTAGCGGGAAAATCGCTAATTTTAAACTTTAAATTATGTAAACTGCCGTTTTGTCAAGATATTAAAACAATTAACTACGGATAGACAGGATATACAAGATTAAAAAATCTGCATCTCGTCCGGGACTTTCGCCCGGAAGAGGCGGCTGCGCAGCTGAATCTTTTTTGAACCGCTGATGACGCTGATAAAAGAATGATGACACTGATATTATAATCAGCGGAATCAGCGTAAATCAGTTTTTATCAGCGGTTCGAAAGAAAAACATACTAAACCCTCATGCGCCGGCGGCGCACCCCGAAGCATTAAAATATTTTTAAGGGCGAACACATGGGTTCGCCCCTACAGCCATATGTTTATTTGTAGGGGCAGACCTGTGTGTCTGCCCTCTTTGGCATTTTCTATTTTCAGATTAAACCACATGATGTAGGGGCGAAGCATTTTAGGGTAACAATAATATTATCAAATAATTATAAAAAATACTTCGCCCTTACAAGAATATACTGGGAATACTGGCAGGTCACACCCGCTTGAAGCGCGCAAGACCTGCCGGAACAAGGTACTAGACCCTAGACCCCAGACCCTAGACCCTATTTTCAAAGTAACTATCAACAAATTCTAAAATATTCATATTCCATGCAAGAAAACAGCGTCCTTATCGAAAAATTAACTGAAAATGATATAGAACGAATCAAGCGGCTGCGGGAAGCCCGCGACCGTATCAAATCCGAAGTCGGCAAAGTCATAGTCGGCACCGAAGAAGTGATCGACCAATTATTGATAGCGTTATTAGCCCGCGGCAACTGCTTATTGATCGGCGTCCCTGGATTGGCGAAGACGCTGCTGATTTCCACACTGGCGCGGGTATTGGACTTGAAATTCTCCCGCATCCAATTCACCCCGGATTTGATGCCTTCCGATATAACCGGCACCGATTTAATCCAGGAAGATCCGGAATCCGGCCGGAAGGTATTCAAATTCTTCCGGGGTCCTGTATTCGCCAATATCGTTTTAGCCGATGAAATCAACCGCACTCCTCCAAAAACTCAAGCGGCTTTACTGCAGGCGATGCAGGAGCATGAAGTGTCAACCGGAGGCATCACTTATAAACTGGAAGAACCCTTTTTCGTACTCGCCACCCAGAATCCTATCGAACAGGAGGGCACTTATCCGTTACCCGAAGCTCAGCTCGACCGATTCATGTTCAATCTTTGGGTAGATTATCCGGCGGAAAATGAAGAATGCGAAATCGTCAAGCTGACCACTTCGCGCTATTCAGCTCAACCTGATAAAGTGATAACCGGACAAGAAATTGTGAACCTGCAGGATTTGGTGCGCAGCGTTCCCGTCTCCGATAATGTCATCGAATACGCAGTCAAATTAGTGCGGCTGACCAGACCGGCGGCTTCAGAATCCGGTGAATTCGTCCGAAAGTACCTAAGCTGGGGCGCCGGACCCCGCGCCTCCCAGTATCTGATACTCGGCGCTAAAACCCGCGCCATATTAGATGGCAGACCCACACCCGAACAAGCCGATGTCCGCGCCTGCGCATTCCCAGTTCTGCGCCACCGGCTCATCACCTCCTTCGCCGCCGAAGCCGACGGTATCACCGCCGAAGATATTATAGAAAAATTATTACAAGAAATCAAATAAACGGCTGACAGTTGACGGTGAACGGTTAAATTGCATTCCCGCCGGGTTTGAAGTCAGCCGTACGGCTGATAACCCTGCGAAAAAAAACACCGTCATTCCGGCTTATCCGGAATCGGTCGATTCGATGGATTTTTCTCGTTCCCATGCTCCAGCGTGGGAACGAGAGAGTAGGGGCGAAGCATTTTTATTTAACAATAAAAATTTTAATCACTTAAAAAAATGCTTCGCCCCTACAAAAGCATAAAAAACCGCTTTAGTAAGCGCATAATCCCCCCCTGCCCCCCCTTTACGAAAGGGGGAGAAACATTCCCCCTTTGAAAAAGGGGGATTAAGGGGGATTTCTCGAAAAATTATTACCTCTGAAAATTCGATTATTCTCGGTTACTCGAGAAACAAATCTTGCTGATTTTACTGGATAACCGATTAAATTATTGAATTCTAAATAACGGAGAATCCGTATGAATAATAAAACTCTAATTTTTATTATATTCATCATAAGTCTTGCTCTAATTCCCGGAGCGGTGAACGCCGCCGAATCGCCCATTCATCCCGATTCCAAATTACTGATGGGGCAGATAGGCTATGCTTCGTACTCAGGAAAATATTTTGAAAAAGCCGGTAGTCCCCTCACTCAATTATGGGCAAGTCCCACATACATGCAGTTCATGAAGCCGCAATTCGCCTTCGGACTCAGCGTTTTCTATCAGGGCGAATGGCAGGGGACATTGTTGAATCATTACAGCTTCGGTATCGGCCCCATCGCGGCTTACTTCTGGGAGATGAAGGGCAGAGATATCTATCCCTATGGGACGATTTATTTCAGAATTTTCAATCAGAGTTCCATTCCCGCGGACCCGCCGCGATGGCGCGTTAGTTATCTTGGACCGCAAATCGGTTTCAGCTTCGGCATCGCCTCCATGCTGTCGGACACCATCGCCTTGATGACCGCGCTGGATATCTCATATCTGAATATGTCCTATATCAAGGATGACGCGGAATCAGTAGATCCCGCTATGACCAGCGCTGTTGGATATATTGTTCAATTGTCGGTCGGAATCGGAGGATTCATCTATTAAATACTGAATACTGAATACTGAATACTGAATACTGAATGATGAATGAAAGCTCTGCGGCGGCCCGGTTTCTCCGAAACCGGGAATGCTGGCAGGCCATCCGCCGTACCAAGTTGTCTAAGAATAGAAAAATACATAAAACTATGTGGTGTCGACTCTCCGCAGTCGACACCATCCGCTTGTATTTTATAAGCAAAACAGTGGATTCCGGATACGGCTTCGGCGTTCCGGAATGACATTTTAGTGTTTTTAGACAGGCTGGTATGATAGACTGTACAGCAGACAATATCTGCCGGAACGCTGTTCCCTCTCGTTCCCATGCTCCAGCGTGGGAATGCATAAAAAGGTGGGTTAAAAATCCACCCTGCAAATTCTTTACCCATTACCCTTTACCCTGTTTTTAAGAAAAAATCGCAATAGATAAAACATATCTGACGCCGGAAGCGGTGTCCCGCTTGAAGAATATGCAGTTACGCGCCAGACTACTGGTGGAAGGCTTCATCGCCGGTCTGCATAAAAGCCCATATCACGGCTTCTCAGTCGAGTTCTCCCAGCACCGGCAGTATATCCCCGGCGACCCTTTGAAGAACATCGACTGGCGGGTGTATGGCAGAACCGATAAATTCTTCGTCAAGCAGTTCGAAGAGGAAACTAATCTGAAAGCGTATATTCTGCTCGACTGCAGCGCTTCCATGGGATATAGTTCGGGTAAGAATATCACTAAGCTGGAATATAGTTCTTATCTGACCGCTGCTTTGACTTACTTGCTGTTGAGCCAGCGTGATGCGGTGGGATTGATAACCTTCGACCAGAGCATCCGCAGTTACCTCCCGCCGCGCTCAATTCAGGGATATATGTCCCGCATCATGAGCGAATTGACCGATATTCAGCCCGGCGGTAAAACCGGTATTGGTGAAACTTTGCATCTTATAGCGGAGCGGATTAAGAGAAGGGGATTAGTGATCGTCATCTCCGACCTGTTCGATGAAGAAAACAGCATCCTCATGGGATTGAAACATTTCCGCCACTACCACCATGAAGTACTAGTGTTCCATATACTCGACCCGATAGAAAAATCCTTCGCGTTACAGGGAAACCTGCGGTTGAAAGATTTAGAAACTAATGATAGACTGCCGGTCCTGCCGGAACATGTGAGGATTGACTATCAACGGGAATTTAAAAAATATTTGAATATTATTGAAAACGGATGCGTCAATCATAAAATCGATTATTCATTTTTCGACACTTCCAAATCCTTCGACACCGCGCTTTTCAGATACATCAATAAACGGAAGCGGATGCGGTGAGTGATGAACGAATCCGCCGATAATTTGAAAATTATCCCAAACATAATCCCATATTCTTTACATTGTCTTCGTTGAATTTCCAAATATCAAATTAGCCGTCTTCGATGTTGACGGCACTATCCTCGATAACAAGGGACAACTGTCCGATGAGAATCTGGAACTGCTCCATTGGCTTAAATCCCGTAATATCGAATTGTGCCTCGCCACCGGCAGAAGCCTGCAAAGAGTCCTGCATCTGACCGATAAAATCGACAGCCGGATGAAACTGATATTGATGAACGGCGCTTGGGCGCATGACCTCGCCGCCAATGAAGATCTATTCGTTCTGAATTTGAATAAAAATACCGCAGGAAAGGCGGTCGAATCCCTGAAAAGCCATGATTACGAAGTGATTGTGCAAAAGAGCATCCCTGATTCGCATATTTTCTATTATGACAGCCTCGATGAATCCAATATTGAACGCACCGGCAGAATCAGGCGCAATTTCGATAGGTGTATATTTGTGGAAGATATCTATGGCGTGTTGAACGAAGACCCGGGTGAAATAACGGTATTGGATAGCGATGATAGAATCCGTCAATGCCGGGAGATTCTGCAGGCGCAGAATCTCAACTGCCGGCTGATATACAGCACTTCACCCTTCGTTCAGGGTTACAGCTGGCTGGAAATCGTTCATCCCGATGCTGAGAAAGGGAACGCTTTGCGGTATTTGGCGGATAAGATGGGATTGTCCAGAGATGAAGTTTTAGCTGTCGGAGACAATTATAACGATATCGAGATGATTCGATGGGCGGGGATCGGAGCGGCGGTTGAAAACGCAGAACAGGAGGTGAAAAATACCGCCGATATCGTCCTCAATGGCAAGGCGAATAGTATCGCCGAATTGAAGATTTATTTTTAAAGGGGGTAAAGGGTAAAAAAGACACAAATGCCCAATATCGTCATTCCGGCTTGTGTGGAATTGAGAAGAGATTCACAGCGGATTGAGCGGATGAAGCAGATGAGATTCACAGGTAATAAAGGTAATTGAGGTAATTTTAAACCTATCTTTTTACCTTTGATTACCTAAATTACCTGTGAATATTTACTTTGAAAATAGGATTTGCAGGGTGGATTTATAACCCACCTTTGTATGCATCCCGCGCTGGAGCGCGGGACGAGACTGAAACTGTATTAAATGTAGGGACGCAAAATTTTGCGTCCCTACTCGCTTAAGCATATAATTGGAACAACTATGAATTTATCAACCGTGAAATTGGATTTCCCCGAAGGATGCAATATCATCTTAGGGATGAGCCATTTCATCAAAACAGTGGAAGATCTGCATGAAGTTATGGTCAACACGGTTCCCGGCGTGAAATTCGGACTGGCTTTCTGCGAAGCCTCACAGGATAGGCTGATAAGACACACCGGCACCGATGAAGAAATGCGCACATGCGCCGTCGAAAACGCTCAGAAAATCGCCGCCGGTCATAGTTTCATCATCGTGATGAAAGACTGTTTCCCCATCAATTTCTTGAACGAAATCAAATCCTGCCGGGAAGTGTGCCGCATATTCTGCGCCACTGCCAATCCGGTGGAAGCTATTATAGCGGAAACCGAATTAGGACGGGGGATTATCGGGGTGGTGGACGGCTTGACTCCATTAGGCGTTGAAGATGAAAATCATATCCAAGTCCGCAAGGATTTCCTCCGTAAAATCGGATATAAGTTTTAACCTGAATTATTCATAAATTAACAGGGATTAAGGGGATAAAAGGGATAAAAAATGCAATATTTTGGAAAAACTAAATTAGAATATCGGAGATTTGATAATAGAATTTCATCGAGGATTGAATAAATTCCATGTTTTCATCCCCTTCATCCCTTTCATCCCTGTAAATTTTAATAGTTGGAAATGTTACTGTAAAAGATGAACTCTTACATCGAAAGAGTAAGTATCTGAAATCACAAATCTAAAATCTGTAAAAATGGATTTACATTCATTAAGACAAGATAGAATAGATAAGCTGAACGAAATCCGCTCGATTGGCTGGGAGGTTTATCCTTATAAGTTCAATAGAACCCATACCGCGCGGGAGATAGTGGAAAAATTCGATGAATTAGCGGATAGTGTGACTGTCAGCGCCGCCGGCAGACTGCGGTTGATCCGCCGTATGGGTAAAGCCTCCTTCGCCGATATTCACGACCAGTCCGGTAAAATTCAGCTCTATTTCAAAAAGGATGATTTGGGTGAAGAGCCTTATAATATTTTCAAATTGCTGGATTTAGGCGATATAATCGGGGTGGAAGGCGTCCCCTTCCGCACCCGCACCGGCGAGATAACAATTAAAATCAAGCGTTTTGAAATCCTGTCAAAATCCATCCGGCCTCTCTCTGACAAGTGGAAAGGCTTACGCGACCAGGAGATGCGCTGCCGCCAGCGCTATCTCGACCTGATCATGAATCCTCAGGTGCGGGAAGTGTTCATCATGCGGTCGAAGATGCTCAGCTCCTGCCGGAATTTCTTAGAAGAGCGGGGATTTCTAGAAGTTGAAACCCCTATCCTGCAGCCTCTATACGGCGGCGCTTTAGCCAGACCCTTCATCACCCATCATAACACTCTTGATATGAATCTCTACCTCCGCATAGCGGATGAGTTGTATTTGAAAAGGTTAATTGTCGGCGGCTTTGATAAAGTGTTTGAAGTGTGCAAGGATTTCCGTAACGAAGGGATGGACCGCACACATAATCCCGAATTCACCATGATTGAACTTTACGAAGCCTATTCCGACTATAATGATATGATGACTTTGATTCAGGAGATGATTCTGCGGATGGCGGATGAAGTTTTGGGAAGCAGGCAATTAACCTATCAGGACATCAGTATCGACTTGACGCCTCCCTGGCCCAGACGGGATTACTGTGGATTAGCGAAAGAATATGCTGGAATAGATGTACTTTCTTACGGCGATGAAGAACTCAGAGACTGTCTGAAAAAATTAAATAGGGATTTAGATACTTCTAAGATGAACCGGGGTAAACTTATCGATGAATTATTCTCCAAAGCGGTTGAAGAACACCTTCAAGGGCCCATATTCATCACCGATTTTCCCATCGAATTATCTCCCCTGACTAAAGTCCACCGGAATAATCCTAAATTGACGGAAAGATTTGAATTGTATCTATTCAAAAAAGAGGTTGCGAATGCTTACAGTGAGTTGAATGATCCTTTGGAACAGCGGGAGCGCTTCGTTCAGCAAGTGAGATGGCTGGAATCCGGCGACGAAGAGGCTCAACCGATGGATGAGGATTTTCTGCGCGCTTTGGAATACGGTATGCCGCCCACCGGAGGCATGGGGATAGGATTCGACAGATTAGTGATGTTCTTCACCGGCCAGCCTTCAATACGGGATGTTATCTTTTTTCCCCAGCTAAGACCGGAAGAATTCGCCGCTCCCGAAGAGTTTGAGGAAGAATAGCCGGATCTTTTCTGATATGTGATATGTGATATTAGATATTTGATATGTTGAGTTCCTGCCGTTTTTCAAGCCTCCGCAGGAGGCGTAAAGCGGCAGGCGTATACCCAGCAGGTTACGGACTGTGCCCCGATTGTTATATGATTGCGTTATCGGAAATAAAAAAAATATTATAGAATAAAAAAATGATAATCAGCGCTCAATTGAAACGCCTTTCGGAACTCTTTTCCGCCTTAAGCGATCCCATCAGATTCCGTATAGTGAGGATTCTTGACCAAAACCGCGAGCTTTGCATCCAGGATTTATCCGAGCTATTTGGATTGAGCCAGCCTACAATATCCCGCAAATTAGGCGAACTCCGCCGGGTAGGAATACTGCAGGATCAAAGGGTAGGGAAGAGGGTATTCTACAAATGGTCCCCCGATTTCGATAAAATGGAATTCCGCTCGGTCATAATCTCAGCCAGATACCCGGAGTATATCAAAGATTTAGGTAATCTCGACAAAATGAACAAGAAAAAACGTAATGTATCCTGAAGGGCAGGGCAGCGCTGGAAACGGTCAGACTGCCAGCCCTTAAAACCCTGTTATCAAAGAAAATATATTTTCACCTTGATTATTAGATCTGAAATTCCTTCTTGATTTTTATGATTTCATCCCTCAGTTTGGCGGCGTATTCGAAGTTAAGCTCTCTCGCCGCCGCCTTCATCTCTCTCTCCAACTGCATGACCGCTTCTTCCGCTTCATAAGCGGTGGTGAAATCAATCCGCCGCGATTCCGATACCACTTCTCGGAGTTTCGACCTGGCGTCCGCCGCAGTGGTGGTCAGCCTGACTTCATCCACCGATTTTATGATTGATTTTGGAGTGATTCCATGTGTCCGGTTATATTCCGCCTGAACTTTGCGGCGGCGGTTAGTCTCATCTATCACCTTACGCATGGATTCGGTAATTTTATCGGCGTAGAATATCACTTTCCCGGCGATATTTCGGGCGGCGCGGCCTGAAGTCTGCATCAATGACCGTTCACTGCGGAGAAAACCCTCTTTATCGGCGTCGAGGATCGCCACTAATGACACTTCCGGCAGATCCAATCCCTCCCGTAACAGATTGATCCCCACTAATACATCGAACTCCGCCAGCCGCAAGTCTCTTAAAATTTCCACCCTTTCGAGGGAATTTATTTCCGAATGCAGATAGCGCACTCTGATATTGATTTTAGACAAGTAACTTGTCAAATCTTCCGCCATCCGCTTAGTCAAAGTTGTAACTAGGACTCTTTCTTTGCGCACGACCACTTGATTGATTTCATCTATCAGGTCGTCAATCTGCCCTTTAGAGGGTTTCAATACGATTTCCGGATCTATCAGTCCGGTGGGCCGGACAATCTGTTCCACAATCACACCGGAGCATTTCTGCAGCTCATATTCCGCTGGGGTGGCGGACATGAATATCACATGTTTGATCCGTTCCTCAAATTCATCGAATTTCAATGGGCGGTTATCTAAAGCGGAGGGCAGGCGGAAACCGTATTCCACTAAAGTTCCTTTGCGGGAACGGTCGCCGTTATACATACCGCGTATCTGCGGGATAGTGGCGTGGGATTCGTCGATGATTAACAGATAATTTTCCGGGAAATAATCGAATAAAGTGGACGGAGGTTCGCCGGGTTCTCTACCGGCGAGATGGCGGGAATAGTTTTCGATGCCGGAACAGAAACCGACTTCCTGCATCATCTCGATATCGAAACGGGTGCGCTGGCCGATGCGTTGGGCTTCAATATATTTTCCCTGAGATTCGTACAATTTAATCTGTCCGTTCAGCTCTTCCCTTATCGATTTAACCGCTCTTTGAATGGAAACTGAAGTCGCCACAAAATGTTTGGCGGGATAGATTGCAGCCGTTGATTTCTCTTCGAGTATCTCGCCGGTTACAGGATTGAATTGTGTTATTCTGTCGATGGTGTCGCCGAAAAGCTCAATCCTGACGGCGTATTCATCATAGGCTGGCTTGATTTCAAGGGTATCTCCTTTGGCGCGGAATGTGCCTCTATCCAAATCAAGATTATTACGCGTGTAGTGAATGTCAACCAGCCTGCGCATCATCTCCTCCCGGGGATAATCATCCCCCTTGCGGGCGAAAAATAGCAGATCTTTATATTCTTTAGGTGAACCCAGTCCGAATATACAGGAGACGGAAGCGACAATTATGACATCCTCCCTTTCAAACAGTGAAGCGGTCGCCCTCAGGCGCAGACGGTCGATATCTTCATTTATATCTATCTCTTTTTGAATAAAAGTATCGGTGGTGGGAAGATAAGCCTCCGGCTGATAATAATCGTAATAGCTGATAAAAAATTCCACCGCATTATGGGGAAAGAATCCTTTGAATTCGCCGAATAGCTGCGCCGCCAGCGTCTTATTGTGAGAGATGATTAAAACAGGCTTACCAACATTGGCGATCACATTCGCCATGGTGAAAGTCTTGCCGGAGCCGGTAACTCCCAAAAGCGTCTGGTATTTATCCCCACGGATAATGCCTTCTGTCAACGCGTCTATCGCCTGCCGCTGGTCGCCTTTGGGGCTGTAATTACTGACGAGTTTGAATTTGGACATGAAAGAATTTGGACTTTTGACTTTAGATAAAAGACTCAGAACACAGGACTCAGGGCTCAAGGCGCGGCGGTTTTGTACGAAATGGAAGTATTTACCTTGAAAATAGGGTTTAGGATTTAGGGTTTAGTTTATTGTGGTGTCGACTCTCCGCAGTTGACACCATATATAATATAAACAATACATTAGTGTCATGCGGGAACGCATGACACCACACTTACATCCAGGAATGTAGGGGCGAACCCATGTGTTCGCCCTTGAGACTATTTTCATGCTAAGTTGTGCGCCGCCGGCGCATGAGGGTTTACCTTGAAAATAGGGTTTAGGGTTCAATTCAATGTGGCGCCGACTCTCCGTAGTTGACACCATATATAATATAAACAATACATTAGTGTCATGCGGGAACGCATGACACCACACTTACATCCAGGAATGTAGGGGCGAACCCATGTGTTCGCCCTTGAGACTATTTTCATGCTTGGTGGCGCGCCGCAGGCGCATGAAGGTTTATCCTGAAAATAGAATCGAGTTGCGAGTTAATGACTCAAGTCTCAAGAAGCTGTTCCGGCAGGTCTTGCACGCCGCATGCGGGTGGGACCTGCCAGTATTCCCCGGTTTCGGAGAAACCGGGCTGCTTGTAGGGGCGAAGCATTTTTACTAATGCAATCGCATAATCCACTATATCCCGTAAAATGCTTCGCCCTTACTCAGCGCATGTCATTCCCGCGAAGGCGGAAATCCTGACAACTTGCCAACTTGCAGACTTGCAACTTGCAAACTTATTTTAATATACACAAATTTTCAGATATATTCAAAAGCAGGTAGTGTCCTTATATAATTGTCCGGGTAGGCGGGGGGTTTTATCCCATAAGCGCTTGAATAATAGGAATTGGATGTGCTTATCAGGGCGAAGCATTTTTTGCAAGTGTTTGATATTTTGCTTGTTACCCTAAAATGCTTCGCCCCTACATTCCGTGAAAAATGTCTTAATTAAGCGCTTATGGGGTTTATCCCCCCGCACAATTTGTCGGGGGACAAGCCCCCGACCTACCATTTTCTGATTTTCTAATCAGCAAAAAATCGAATTTACGATGTAAAACAACGATATAGGGACACTACCCAAAAGCATAACACTTAAAATATTATGACTTCCTCAAAAAGCAAATTTGATTTTGTTTTGATAAAACATTATATTTATAACTTCTATAAAGAGATAGACTTTATTCGGTAATTCTCTATTTCCAAACATTAAACTTAAAGTGTGAACGATTATGATGAACAAGCTGCGGCAGCATATGCCGCTCATATTATGGATTTTGGTAATCGCCTTCATCGGCACTATTGTATTCAGCTGGGGTATGGGGGGATTTGAGGAGAAACAGAAGCCCGGTATAGTGGGAAGAATCGATGGCCGTGAAATTACCAGAGATTATCTTGACCAATTAACGGAGCGGCAGTATCAGAACACCGCCGCTAACACTGACGCTGAAATGCCGGAATCGGCGATGAGAGATATACGCGCTCAGATCTGGGAGGAGATCATCAAAGAAGTTTTACTTCAAAAAGAAGCCGGAAGACTCAATATTGTGGTGACCGACCAGGAGGTAGTTCATCAGGTGCGGAATTATCCTCCGCAGTTTTTACAGGAATTAGAAGTGTTCCAATCTGACGGCGCTTTCGATATCGAAAAATATCATCAATTCCTGCAAGATCCCAGAAATGTGAATCAAGTGATCATATTGGAGCAGACTTATCGGCAGACCATAAATGAGAACAAACTGTTGAACAAGATAACCAGCGCAGTTAATATCACAACCGAAGAGTTACTGCGGCGGTTTGAAGAACGGAATGTCAAAGGAAAAGCGAAATTTGTCAAATTCGCCGCTGAAGATATAGAAGTTGATTCTTCGGAAATAACCGAATCAGCGATAACCGATTATTATTACAAGAATATCGATGATTTCCATGTGCCGGAGAAACGCCGGCTGATATTCGCCAAATTCGAAGAAGAGACTACCCATGAAGACTCTCAAGCGGTGATAAAACTGGGTGATGAAATTTATGAAAGGATATTAAAAAGCGGTGATTTCGCTGAGATGGCGCGAGTCTATTCCGAACATCATACCGCTCCCGACGGCGGCGATTTGGGCTATATACCTCGCAAACAATTGGAGCAGGAATCCGATTCTTTGGTCTGGAACGCTGAGCCCGGCGAAATCACCCCACCCTTCGTCAACCGCTTCGGACTTTTCATATATAAAGTGGAAGACAGGAAGGTGATCGATGGCGAATTGAAAACTAAAGCCCGCATTATTCAACTTAAATTTGAATCTTTTCCGGAGACTAAAGAGAATATTCTGAATAAGGCGCAGAATTTCGCGGAGGAAGTCAGAGAATACGGTTTCAAAGCCGTTGCTGAAGCCTATAATGTTAAAATCGACACTTCAGGATACTACGAACAGCTGATGTTCATCCCGGGCATCGGCAGAATGATTTCCATCGTGGATTTCTCTTTCAATTTCCCCGTAGGCACTGTATCGGATATTTATCCTCTGCGGACCGGATGGCTGATATTTCAGATAGTAAATATCCAGCCGCAACATAATAAACCGCTGGCGGAAGTGCGCGGGGAGATATTTAGTGAACTTATAGCCGAAAGAAAATTACAGAAATCTTATGAACAATGCCGGCAATTTTTCAGCAGGATTGACGACCATTCCAGATGGTTTGAAACCGCCGAAAATGAAGGACTGACGGTTCTGGAGACCTCCAAGCTTTTCAATTTCAACGATTATCTGCCTGAGTTAGGCCGCGATTTGGCATTCACCGCTACCGTGTTATCGGCTGAAACCGGAAAATTAATCGGCCCTATTGAAGGTGAAAAAGGCGCATATCTGCTGGAATACCTGGAAATTGTACCAATTGACACCGCGGTGTTCTATGTAGGACTGGAAGAAAATCGATTCAAAATGCTGCAGAGCAAGAAAGAAACTATTTATAAAAGCTGGTATCAAAATCTGAAAGATAATGCGAAGATTGAAGATTTCAGGTATTTGTATTATAAAGATTTATAATATCATCGCTAAGCCGGAGATTTCCTTTTCTCCGGCTTTTTTCACTCAATCAATACACCTTCCAGCACTCTATTTGAGCTAAGTATGACAAATTCCTTTCGATCTATCTTCGCGGATTCATTTCAGGAATAAGGCGGGTTAAGAACCCGCTATACAATTTTTTAACGGTCGATAAAATACACTCAGCTTATAGAAATTATAGGGATAAAAGAAATCCAAGGAGGTATTATGCGTATTCTAATTATCAAAACAGCGTTTATCTCTTTTATTATGACAGCTGTTATGCTGTTATTATCCTGCTCCTCTTCAAAAATCCGTTATGATATGGATTATGCGGCTGAATTGGAGCGGAAATATCCCGGTTTTAAAGCGTATCGTCATTATATGGGCGGATTGGAATATCCTGATATTATCAATCCTTTACAGTCTCCGGCGGTGTGGGATGGGCTTGACGCCCGGCAAGGGATAGCGGTCATGATAATTCATCTGTCCGCCAGCGGTGAAGTCAAGAACTATGAATTCAGCAAATCTTTTAGTGTAAACCTCTATACCGAGATAATGAAGTATTCCGAAAAGGTGGTGAATACACTGGAATTCAGTCCTGCGAAATTAGACGGCGGACCGGTCGAGTGCATCATTCATCTGAATATCCCTTTCGGCTGGGCGGTCTCCACTAATATCGACCGGACTCAGCCTATATTAATGATTCCGTTGATTTAATATCCCGATAAAATTACCTGATTTTTAGTCATTGACATCGCGCTAAGGCCTAATTCTTCAATTTATCAATCCACCAATCCATTTATTGCGATAAATTGGAAATGAAAACAGAAAAATCCGCTGAATTTTGTCTAAAAAAAGAGCATTTAGCCCATTTAAAGCCGCCGCCGGGGCCAAATAGCCGTAATTCTGCCCGTGAGCGATGAATCGCTTGACATTGCAGGCGAGGGCGGCGAAAATCAGTTGCAGCTTAGTTCTGATTTGCGTCCGGTGGCGGGCTCGTCTGACCCCATGTTTTCGGACAAGTTCGCTGACCATCCCCTCCGCACCGGCGCGTATGCTGCACTTCTTACGGTAGTCCTTATTATTCATATACTTATGATGGCGGGCGGCGCCGGCATAGCCAGCTTCATCGATATTCAAAGTTGAAACCTGCTTGCCGATTTTGACCGGACAGCGCCCCTTCAATTTACAGGACGAACAAACCTCCGGGGAAAAATGCGCCAGAATCCTGCCTGTCCGGAAACTGCGGTTTTGGTCAAGCGGTTCCTGTTTCGCAGGGCAAGAATGTACCGTAAGTTCATCATTATTTTCGTCGATACCGACATCGAAATCGGCGATATCCAGTGGGCGTTCCGGGTCCTGAAACGCTTCAAAAGATTGCGAACGCCCGGAACTTGGCCCTTCCAGCGAAATGCCCTTTTCCGCCGAATCGAGGATGGTCTGTCCGTTGACGAAGCCGGCGTCGGCATATTGCTCTTCGGGTTTCAGGCCGGCTTCGTCCAAACGCTCTTGAATTTCCGGCAGTTCTTCGACAT
>JADHWD010000215.1 GCA_016783645.1 bacterium | reverse complement strand
TAATCATTTAGTAATCCCCCCTTCCCCCCTTTAGTAAAGGGGGAGTCAGATTTCCCCCTTTTTTAAAGGGGGACTAAGGGGGATTATAGTCATTGTAAAACATACTATCGAACAAGCTATAATGTCGTTTATTATAATTACTGTGAATTATTTTCATCATTCATCATTCCGCATTTTTTATGATGTCGACCCTCTGCGGTTGACAGCATTTCTTTAAAATACAAATAATTGGTGCCAGCTTCGGAGAATCTACACCAGATATATAGAACTACCATAGAGATAGAAAATCAGCGAACAACGGAATAATCAACTGAACGCTTAGCTTTGAGAACGGCTCTCTTCATAAGACGGGCGGCGCAGGTTACTTTTTTAGCTCTATTCATTTTCCTGATGACCCGCAACCGCTATCCACTGAATTTTTTCCTGCCGACTGATTTCTTCCTGCGGATTGACCCGCTTTCCGCCCTATCGGTGATAACAGCGGGACGGACTATCGCTGTTAAATTCTGGCCTTCGATTATAGTAGTCATATCAGCCGTTATATTCGGCCGGTTTTTCTGCGGATGGATATGTCCACTGGGAACTGTCATCGATTTATCCGACCGGACATTGCGTGCGGATCAAAAACGGCAGAAATCCGGTAGACTTAAATCCTTAAAATATATAATACTGATAATTATCTTAACCGGGGCGGTTTTTTCATTCCAATTTATCTTCTTTTTCGACCCGCTGGTGATCATCACCCGCTCTGCCACCATAATAATCTTTCCTATCCTATATTATTTAATCGAAAGTATTTTGATAGCTTTGGCAGGTCTGCCTGTTACAGGAGATTTTTTCTTCGAGTTATATCTTGATCTAAAAGGGACAGCGCTTCCGGTGCAGGAACAGTCTTTCTATCAGGGACTGCCTATCTTTATCATCTTATTAGCTATACTATCATTGGGATTGATATCAAGGCGGTACTGGTGCCGGAATCTGTGTCCGCTGGGAGCGATGCTGGGGCTTCTATCCAAGTTATCCATATTCGGCAGATATGTGCGGGAAAACTGTAATTTATGCCAAGACTGCGTTAGCAATTGCAAAATGACGGCTATACGCAAACAGGATGCGGTTTCTAACGGAACGGAGTGTATCCTTTGTCTGTCCTGCGGCGCGATATGTCCTGAAGAGAGCATCGGTTTTAAATTCACCAAGGGAGTGAAAAACGCCTCACCGGTAGATATTTCACGGCGGAAATTCATCGGCGCGGCGGCGGGAGGGATCGCTCTACTGGGTTTATATAAAGTCACCCCGGTGAATATTAACGCTTCCGATAGAGCTATCCGTCCGCCCGGAGCAGCCGAAGAGGATAAATTTTTAGATATGTGCCTGCGCTGCCAGCAGTGTGTGGGAATATGTTCCACCACCGGCGGATGCCTTCAGCCGGCGGTGAATGAAGCGGGATTTGAAGGTCTATGGACTCCTATAGCAGATATGCGGCGGGGATATTGCGAATATAACTGCAACTTATGCGGGCAGGTCTGCCCTTCCGGCGCTATCAAATCCCTCACTGTCGAAGACAAACAGCGGGTGATCATGGGCACCGCTTATTTCGACCGAAACCGCTGTATACCGTATTACCGTCAGGAAGAGTGCATGGTCTGTGAAGAGCACTGCCCCACTCCCGATAAAGCGATAATATTCAGATTAACACAAGTTGAGAAAGACGGTGAAAGTATTGTTTTGAAAGTTCCTTATGTAGATGAATCGCTCTGTATCGGATGCGGGATATGCGAGAATAAGTGTCCTGTGACAGGAAGAGCGGGAATATTTATCACCAGATCCGATGAGGAAAGGATTATGTTGTAAAAAATTTGCTTTTGATTCATATTTATTATAAATATAAAACATACTTTGGAAAACGACAAGAGATATTACAGTCTGTCCGAGAATTCATCGTTTTCCTTGCATAGGAGGTCGGACTTTAGTCCGACGCCTTTGAACAGACTAAAGTCTGTTCTCCTAAATCCGCTGTACAGTGGATTCCGGAATGATAATCTAATATCATCGGACAACCTGAAGAAACACGAGACTTGAGACATTAACTCGCAGCTCGAAACACGCATCTATTTTTAGGATAATCACTGCGGATTACAGTATGACTGAAGATAATAAACACAAATTGGCTGACCTGCTGGAATCGGCAATAAAGATTCGGATGAAAGACAATGAAAGCTGGCTGGCTGATATTGCACTTCCTAAAGTGGAATTCACCGACCGCACTCTATCTAAAATACTGCAGATCGCAAAGACGAAAATATCCCGCGATTACAATATTCCAATCGATAAATTATTATATCGTGAACTGGTCAATAAAGACCTGATTTCACAAAACCCCTCTATCACCGCGCTGTTCGTAAAATATAATCCGGAATTAGGTGAAATCCGGATTAGCTTTTCACCCGGAAAATCGGAATCCGGAGAGAAATACGATGATATGTTATTATATTTGGATCTCTATCCTACAAAGCAAAAATGGAAATCCATATCGCTCTCCGAAGTCGAGAAGCTTCTGTTGAAAGAGAAGATGAATCTTCATATAGTGGATATCAAGGCTGTAGAGGCGGGTGTTAAATATGTGAATACATTTTTAAAACCTCAGAGGAATATTTTAATCGCCAAGGGGGAATACCCTGATCCTGTCAAAGATGCGGAGGTGCATTTTTTCTGCGAATTGAAAGAGTTGGAGAAAAATAAATTCACCAGTCTTGATAAGGCGGAATTGAATAGTATAATCTGCTGGAAAATACCGATGGTGAGATGGAAAAAAATGGGGCAGGATGTCAGAGGCAAGAAAATAGCTCCTGAACAAGCGCGGGATATTTATCTTGAAAGCGGAAAAAATGTCTCTATGTCGAGTAATTATCTTGAGGTTAATGCTATAGTCGATGGTATAATGAAGATGAGAATGGAAGATGTCGAAGATCCGGATATCAAGCATAGAGTGATTGTGTCGGTGGAAGCTGTCGAAGCAGTCGATGGCAGGAAATTGATTAGTTACGCCACGGATAAACCGATTGAGATAAAAAATGGACTTCGTTCCAACAGTAGTATAATTTCCCGCAGTACGGTGATAGTCAGCGGTGATGTGGAAAACGGCGCCACCATCACCACTACCGGTGATATTGTGATTTCCGGTAATATTACGGGAGGAAGTTTATCCGGCGCAGGCGATTTTAACGGCAAACAGAATATTATATCTTCAAAATTGACCGCCGGGGGTAAACTGAAAGTTTCCGGAAAAGTGGTGAATTCCGAAATTGCCGCCGAGGAAGTTGTCCTTAAAGAAGTCACTGGCAGTTCTATTACCGCCGGTTCTAAGATTGAAATAGATTCTATCGCTGACGGTGATGGCATGCCGACGGTTTTACGCACCAATCCGGTATCGTTCAAACAGGAACTCATCAAAGATAATCAAAAATATATCGACAACAGTGAAAAAAACCTTAAAAAGATAAAAAATACTCTGGGTGAAAATATCATCAGCGAAGCGGATTCGACGAATATTTCAAGAATTATTTTAAACCATATCAGAGAATTGCGGAAAAAGGGCATCGATGTGATGGAAGGCGAAGTGGAAGCATTGCGGCAGATAATCGCTTCAGTGCGTCCGATGACAGGATTGATGCAGGAGAAGAGGAAAGCTATCAGAGCGCTTGAGAAAGAAATCGAGAGAATAACGATAAAGGATAGTACGATTGTGATAAAGAAAGCCATGAATTCTCCGGTAAAAATTGATATGGGAGATTTTTCAGAGGAAATTGTCCTCGGTGAAAAAGGAATCATACTGCATTATAAAGATGGGAATATTACTAAGGAAGATTATAAATAGGATATTAGATATTAGATATTAGATATGTGGTAACACTTTAGCTTTGTGAAGTTTGGGAATATGCATGTCCGGGTCAGGGACGACCCGGACTACGAGACTTAAGGTAGGCGGGGTCGTCCCTGACCCCGCCATCTTCAAAGAACTAAACTGTTACGATATGTGATATAGGGAATCAAACTGTTTAAACAATAAAAAATCGACAGGTTACAATGGAACGGGAACAATTACTCGAAGAATTTTATAGAAATGTTGTACAAGGACAGGAGAAATCCGTGGCTGAGGCAGCGGGAGAATGGTTGAAGATGGGTTTTAATCCGTTAGAGGCGGTGGAGGAGGGTTTATCGCCCGGTATCAGAGAAGTGGGCAGATTATATGATGCTGGAGAATATTTTCTACCGGAGCTTGTGGGTTCAGCCGAGGCGATGAAAGCGGCGCTGCGAGTTTTAAGGCCGGCGATAGCCCAAGGTTCCGGAAAAATTGATAAGGGATTAGTGATAATGGCGACGGTTGAAGGCGACATCCATGAAATCGGCAAATCAGTGGTCGCCGCTGTCTTAGAAGCCCGGGGATATCAAGTCATCGACCTGGGATCAGACTGCAAATTGGATAATTTATACAAAAAAACGATGGAATTGAATCCGGATGTGGTGGGATTATCAGCGTTATTGACCACAACTATGACCAATCAGCGCCGGGCGATAGCCGGACTGCGGGAACGGGGATTGAAGACAAAAGTCATAGTGGGAGGGGCGCCGGTGAACCGCAGATGGGCTGAAGAAATCGGCGCTGACGGATTCGGCAAAGACGCTTTCGAAGCGGCGGAGCTGGTAGATAAATTAATGCGTTGAACTTATCAGCCGCGCGAGCGGGTATTGAAATTTACCTTGAAAATAGGGACTGGGGGCTGGGGGCTAGGGTCTAGGGTCTTGTTTCGGCAGGTCTTGCCCGCCTCAAGCGGGTGTAACCTGCCGTTATTCCCGGTTTCGGAGAAACCGGGCTGTAGGGGCGAAGCATTTTCACCAATACAATCGTAAAATCCACTATATCCCGGAAAATGCTTCGCCCTTATTTGGCGCATGTCATTCCCACGAAGGCGGGAATCCAGCATGGGCAGAACAATGTTCTGTCCCTACAAATAAAAAAACCGATAATGTAGGGGCGGACCTTGCGGCCGCCTTTCCCCGAAGGGGAAAAACATGAATAGCCGTAGGTGAAACCTACGGAATTAGAACATTAATCCTGACGACCCTGCAGGGGTCGAACTATTTACTTTGAAAATAGGGTTTAGGGTTTAGTTCAATGTGGTGTCGACTCTCCGCAGTCGACACCATACATAATAATAACAATGTCTTAGTGTCATGCGGGGACGCATGACACCACCAGGAACTGTGCTGGCAGGCGTCCCCGCCTGCCAGTAAT
>JADHWD010000214.1 GCA_016783645.1 bacterium | reverse complement strand
TTCCCGATAGGTTTCAAGGGCAAAGCCCGTAACCTGTCGGGGATATGCCTGCCGCTTTACGCCTCCTGCGGAGGCTTGAAAAGCGGCAGGAACACAAAGGTTGATTTACCCAACATTATTGTGATGACATTACACTAGCACAAGTCGTTTGTTAAGTATAATATAAACTGACTGAGTGGAAATAAAATGTATTGCATGATGTAAAAAAATCCTCCTAAATCCCCCTTTTCCAAAGGGGGACTTACCATTTCCCCCCTTTCGTAAAGGAGGGGAGGGGGGATTTTCTCCTAATTTATCTTTCAGCTGGCGGTTTAATAATTGCAAAAAATCTACTTAACAAAGTAGTGATACTCTCAAATTCAACTAAATGACAGGATTAAAATGTCCAGAGATTTTTTAGCGGTCACCGATTTCACAGATCAGGAATTGATACAGACTCTTCACTTCGCCATCGATTTGAAGAAACTTACTAAAGCCGGTGAATGTCCCCGTCCTTTTGAAGGGAAGAGCTTTGGCTTGATATTTCACAAACCCTCACTTCGAACCAGAATGAGTTTTGAAGTTGGTATCAATCAATTAGGCGGCAAAGCGCTGTTCATCACCGACGCTGAGATTCAGTTAGGAGTGCGGGAAGCGATATCGGATGTGGCGAGAGTGCTGTCACGCTACCTTGCGGGGATAGTGATCCGCACTTATCATCAGAAACATGTGGAGGAATTAGCGCAATGGGCGGATATTCCAGTGGTCAACGCTTTAACCGACCTTCTCCATCCCTGCCAGATAATGGGCGATTTGATGACTATAATGGAATACCGCGGCAGTGTTGAAGGCGCGGCGGTGTCATATCTGGGTGACGGCAACAATGTCGCCAACTCTTTTCTGAACGCCGCTTCGCTGATTCCATTGAAACTGACCATCGCCTGCTCGGAATCGACTATGCCGAATGCGGATATTCTGCACCGCGCCCAAGAAGCGGGTGTCAGCGAAATTAGAATAACTCACGACCCGTTCGACGGAGTCGAAGGCGCGGAATTTGTCTACGGTGATGTATGGGCTTCTATGGGGCAGAAAGATAAAGCAAGCGAAAAAGCCGCATTGTTGAAGAATTTCCAGATTAATGATAAATTATTGAAACATGCTAAGAGTAATGTGAAGGTTATGCACTGCCTGCCAGCCGAAAGGGGCAAAGAAATCACCGATGAGGTGATGGACGGACCCCATTCCATAGTGTTTGATCAGGCGGAAAACCGCCTTCATGTGCAGAAAGCGATTCTAATGAAGATTATGGAATGACATCATTATGGAAATCATCGGATTCACCGGAAGACGGCGTAAATAAATTACTACACAGTCTGCGGATCGAGATCAAGCGGGCGCAGCGCTTCCAATACGGCGTCTCCTTGATGATCATCGAATGCCCTAATCCGCCTGCATTAGGAATAGAAAGAGCCTTATTATCCGGTGAAATCACCAGCGAAAAAATATATAAAGAACTGCGGGAATATGACCTGGTGATCAGGCTGGATAAAAGGAAGTTCGCCCTGATTCTGCCGTTTAACCTGCAAGTTCAGTTCGCCTCAGCGATTCAAACAAGATTGTATCGGATTTTCCCCAAATACCGATGCAGTAATTTCGCTGCCGGGATTTCCGCTTACCCTGATAACGGCGATCAAGCCGAACAATTATTTCAAATCTGCCAAAATGAGCTAACTAAACCGGACTTTTCAACATCTTGAGTATTTTGAAAAAATTCTATATTTATATATTGTCCACGGGTCTGATTTTGTTCTCCTGCGGGAGGCCGGATTCGGATGAGCGGGTATTACTATTAGACCGCTTTGATAATGTTTTTTTCAGCGCCTGCCCGCTCGAAGGATTCGATGAACTGGAAAAATCCGAAAAACTATTCGCATATTATGCGCAGTCAGCGGCTGTGTCTGGCGATCCGATAATCTATAAACAGATTCATCCGGAAGGGTATGAAATAAAAAAAATTCTCGATCAGGTGATAACCCACGGTATGGGAATCAAGGCGGATCTGCTGATGGGTATGGAAATGTACAGCAAAGCTTTTTGGGTTAATCATGGATTCTATGACCGCGCCTCCGGTGTCAAATTCATCCCGCCCCTCCCCCGCAAACCCTTCCAAGAGACGGTAATAATCGCCTTGTCCAACGGAGCGCGGCTCGGATTGACCGATTTAAGGGAACTGCATGTCCTGTTTAATCATCTTGAACCCTTCATTTTTCATCCGGTGTATCAAACATATTTGATTCCGCGTAAAGGCGATGTCCTCAATGAATCCCCCACGGGTTTCTATTCAAATATATCCCAAACGGATATCGCCGGTTTCACCGAAAAGTATCCTCTTAATTCACAAATTGTTAAAACGGACAGCGGGATATTTGAAGCGGTGTACCGCTGCGGCGGTGATACTATAGCTCCGGGGATGTACGCTGGGGAAACCGCCGCTATCACTGATAATCTGTATCTGGCGCGGGAATATGCTAATGACTGTCAAGCGCGGCAGTTAGATGATTTAATAGAATATTTTCGGAGCGGAGATCCCGCCGCTTATAAAAAATTTCAGCGCGGATGGATTGAATCCGATGAAAAGGTCGAAGTATATCTCGGTTTTTTGGAAAACGGACTTGATCCCCGCAATGTGAAGGGGGCTTACCATGGGATGGTATATATCGATTCGCCGAATATGCGCTCCTTATGCGGTAAGATAACCGATTATTTTAAAGAGAAGCAGTCAGGCGGTTCGGAAGCGATAACCAAACCTGCGGACATCATCACCGCCGCCGGTGATCTGTATATGAGGATACCTTCACTTTTCACTGTTAAATTGGAGGATAGAGAAAGCGGCGGTTATAAAGCGAAGACTGTTTTATTTGTCAACGCCGCTATGAGGAAGAGCCGGATTCTTAGAAATCAGATCTTTGAATATACCGATGTGTTAGACAGCTCAACTTCAGCTCAGTTCGGAGCTGAAGCGGATTCGGTGATGTTAGCGCTTACGGCTTTCTGCGCTTCTCATATTCCGGAAAACAAATTATCCGCCGGTATTGACAGAAGGCCGACCCTGTTTGAATCGATGTTGGTCAAGGCGGAAGCTTTGCGCTTTGTCTATGATGAAGAAAATGTTGAGCGGGATATTATTTCCGACATCCGGACTGCGGAGGAAATTTACCGGACATTTCTGCGTACCGTAACCGCCGGTACCGCCTGGCTGGATTTCGCCGGCAGGCATCCCGATGAACAAAGATTAGCCAATGCGCTGATTGCCCAGTATATCCTTGATAATAGCAGTGCAGTTTCTAAAGAACGAACGCAGGGAATGATAATCCGGAAATTACAGAATGCCGCTGAGATGAAAGCGGTTTTGAATAAATTGACCGCAGAACTTAAAGTTATCATGAAGGACGGCGATTGGATAAAAGCCGAATCGTTCTTGACGGAATGTAAAATTAGCGCGAATGGTCCGAGAGAATTTCATTCATCAACCCTCGACCGCCGGATACATTTGAATCCGTTCATCTCACTAATCACTCCCAATATCGAACTGAAGACGACGATGATGGGGAAGATCCTCGATGTCCGAATATCCCCGGTTAATAACTTGCTTGATGAAGTGCCGCAGAGGGCTGAGATAGTTGAGCGGCAGGTTGTATATAAATAGGGTCAAGGGTTAGGGGTAAGAAAAAACTGTAACATTATAGCTTTTGTCAAGAAATACACCATATTCGTCATTCCGGCTTGTCCGGAATCGACTGGGATTTAGATACAATGAGCAGATTCCGGACGCGCTTCGCTTGCCGGAATGACGGTGATAGCGATTTTGTCATAATGCTATCGCTTACCCAGTTTATTCAGGTAATAGGATCATTATGAAAAATCTAAAAAATCCACCCTTCCCCCATTTACGAAAGGGGGAGAGTTAGATTTCCCCCTTTGAAAAAGGGGGATTAAGAGCATAAGCGCTTAAATAAGAGATTATTTCATCCTATTTATTGTCAGTAGGGGCGAAGCATTTTCACCATCATATTCAAATATTTCATCATATTCCTGAAAATGCTTCGCCCCTACTTTGAGGATTTTTGCAAGTAACTCCTTTGAAAATACGATTATTTTCGGTTATTCGAGAAACAAATCTTAACTGGATAACCGATAATGTTATGATAAATTTTTAACTTGCAAACTTGTTGATTTGTTAACTTGCAGACTAACTATGCGCCGCAGGCTTAAGATAGTTTAATCTTGAATCAAGGTATCTAACATGAGCGAAACTGAAAAATTCCGCGGATTGATGGTCGGCGTCTCCGGTATCCGCGGCATCGTGGGGCAGGGATTGACTCCCGATGTGGCGGCGCGTTATGCTGCCGCTTACGGAACATTAGTGGGCGCCGGTGAAGTAGTTGTCGGCAGAGACGGGAGGCCGTCAGGTCTTATGATTTTCGATGCGGTTTCCGCCGGATTGCAATCGGTAGGATGTAAGACCCTCGATATCGGCATCGTCCCCACTCCCACCATTCAGATGGTGATGGGAATAAGAGGTTCTACCGGCGGAGTGGCGATAACCGCTTCTCATAATCCTCAGGAATGGAACGCCTTGAAATTCTTCTCCTCCACATCGCTTTTCCTTGACGAGGAGGAAGGCGCGCAGCTGCGCAGTATCATCGACGATTCCACTATAAAATATATGGGGTGGGACCGGCTGGGTTCCATAGAAACCTATAAATCCGCTATCGATGACCATATCAAGGCTATACTTAATATATCTTCAATTGACATTGCGCAGATTCGGCGGGCGGAATTTAAAATAGTGGCGGATTGCGTGAACGGCGCCGGGTCGCTTATCCTGCCCCAGTTACTCAGTGAATTCGGATGCGATGTTATTAAACTAAACTGTGAACCCAATGGTTTATTCCCTCGCGGCGCAGAACCCCTGCCGCAGAATTTAACCGGTTTATGTCAGGCGGTTAAAGATAACGGCGCCGATTTGGGAATCGCAGTGGATCCTGACAGTGACAGGCTGGCGATGGTGGATAACACCGGAAATCCCATCGGCGAAGAATACAGCCTGGTGATCGCCGCCGATTTCATTCAAAGCAGGAAAAAAGGACCCATGGTGTGTAATGTGTCCACCACCAGGGCGATGGATGATCTTGCCGAGAAATATGGTGTGGATTTATACCGGACTAAAGTGGGCGAAGTGCATGTGGCGAAGAAGATGGCGGGTGTGGATGCGGTCATCGGAGGCGAAGGCAACGGCGGCGTCATATTGCCGGAAGTTC
>JADHWD010000020.1 GCA_016783645.1 bacterium | reverse complement strand
GATGATGATTCCCAGCATGGTGAGGAAACTGCGCATACGGTTACGGAAGATGCTCTTCACCGCTGTGGGAGCTAACATTGTGATATTCATAAGTTGGATAGAATTTCTATCTGAAAATATGTGAGATGTTACTTTGGACTTTTAGTTTTGGGCTTTAGGCTTTACAGTCTGTCCAACAATTCGTCATTCTGAACGAAGTGAAGAATCGCATCCAATTTAAGTTATTAAAGGCACTTCGCTGTTTTGTATGGGTAATTGTGTGTAATCCCCCTTAGTCCCCCTTTAAAAAAGGGGGAAATATGACTCCCTCCTTTAAAAAAGGGGGAAATTTGACTCCCCTATTTAATAAAAAGTAAAATATTACTCCCCCTTTACTAAAGGGGGGCAGGGGGGATTATTAAAATCAAGTGATATAAAAACAAACGATTCGCATCCACAATACAATCCTCGAAAATGATAAAAAAATCGCTACTCACACGATTCAGCGAAGAGCCTTATTAAATAACGGTGGATTTCGGATACGCCTTTGGCGTTCCGGAATGACATTATAGTATTCTCGGCTAGACTGTTTGGACTCAAGGAAAACAGAATTTGAAATTAGAACGATGAGTTTAAAACAATCCCAGCCGCTGCTGCTGCCTCTGCACTGTCTTGTCAGTGATGGCGGATTTCCCGCTTTGAATACTAATCCCCAATATAACCTGCATCCCTTCAGCGATATTGTCTCCGGATTTGATTTCAGTGAATTTACCATCGGATGCGCCGAGTTGGACGACGGCGATTTTGATATTATGATCTTTATCGATATACCATAATTTTCCCGTTCCCGGAATCTGCGCTTTGCCTCCGGCGCCGGGTGATCCATGCATCCCGCCGGAAAAAGACGATTTTCCCGTTCCTTCGGATAACGAATCTTTTATTGTATGCTTTTCCTTTGAAGAGCGTACAGTTTCCAGCATTTTTTCCGTGGGTTTAAATCTTAAAGCGGCGTTGGGGATCATCAGGACATCATGAACTTCTTCCACGATGAAATCGACAGTGGCGGTCATTCCGGGGAGCAGTTTCCCGCTGGAATTGTCCGCCTTTATCACCACAATATAGTTGACCACATTGGAAACTGATTCCGGCTGCAGCCTGATTTGTTCCACCTTGCCGGGGAATTTATCATAGGGATAAGCCGGGACGATAAATTCCACCTGCATATCATTCCGAATCCGGCCAATATCGCTTTCATCCACATACGCTAATATCTGCATCCGTTTCAAATCTTTGGCGATGATGAAGAGCCGGGGAGTGGAGAAGCTGGCCGCCACTGTCTGCCCCGCGTCGACATTTCTAGAGATGATGATGCCGTCGATGGGAGAAAAAATCTTTGTGTAATTTAGATTTGTCAATGCTCTTTCCAAGGTGGTTTCGCTCGACATCACATCCGCCGCCGCCTGTTCGTATTGAGTTTCGCTGATTAAGAGCTCATCTTTAGAGACCAGATTATCATCGAATAGTCTTTGGTTCTTCTCCAGTTCCAATTTTTTAAGATTAAGCTGGGCTAGTGCTTTCTTCAATGAAGCTTCCGCATCCTTAACATTAATTTTCAAAATTGCGGTATCTAAAAGGGCGAGTAAATCGCCTTTTTTGACGAGATCATTGAAATCGACCATTACTTTGGATATGGTGCCCGAAACCTGAGTCCCGACTTCGATTGTCTCGATGGGCTCCAGCACTCCGGTGCTGGATATGACTGAGCGGATATCGCCCCGCTGAATTTCGGTGAATACGAATCCGCTTGATTTTTCCTTCGCGGAAAATGCGCCGAGTAATTTTGCGGCGGCGAAAAGGAGAAAAAATACGAATATTATTATTACTGTCGTCTTAAGCCATTTCATGGGAGTCTCCTGCGAGTATCCTTAAATCTGAAAAAGAATCTGTAAGTCTGCAAGTCGACAAGTTACAAGTAGCAAGTTACAAGTAACAAGAAAAAAAATCTGTTCCGGCAGGTCTTGCACGCCGCAGGCGGGTATGACCTGCCAGTATATTTTCATGCATTCCGCCGCGTCGGAGGGTTTACTTAAAATAATAGTAAATTGTACTATTTTTTTCCTCAACTGCTAATACCACAAAGGGGCAGATTTCAATTTTTTGGAACATCTGTTTGAAATCCTCTCTGCCCTGCCCTCTCCCGGGGGGAGGTCCACCGGGTGTACCGCCGCCGGGTCAGCCTCTCCCTCCCATCCCTGGCGGCATTCCGCCGGAACCGTTGCGGTCAGGCCGGTTTAGGGGATTGGGGCCATCTATGATTAATCCCGCTTGAATCCGGCAGGCGGATTTTTTGTTATATTTGATTTCTCTCGATGAATCTATATTGGGTAATGTCCCTTAATAATTGAGTTATTTCTTGAATGTATTGTTATTATTCATTATATTTGAGTATGTTCAACTCAATGGAGAAAAAACATGCTCGAAATCAACCAATACTTTTGTGTTAACGAATCCTGTATCCATTATTACCTTAATTCTGATTTTCTTGCTTTTTCTGGCAGAAAATCGTGTATCAAGATATTTTTTAAAAGTTTCGAGCTGCGAGTTTCGAGCTGCGAGTTTCGAGCTGCAAGTCAAAAACTGTCAGTTTCGGATTTCGAATTTCGAGCTTCGGATTTTGTACTTTTTGTTTTTACTAAAGTCTAAAGTCATGAGCCTTGAGCCTTGAGCCTTGAGTCATGTGCCTTTTTGGGTTCCGGCTCGTCCGGGTTATAATTTGGTAAAACCGCATATGACTCTAATCATAAATCCGGATAGGACTACGACACCAAGAACACCGGCACAAGTTGCAGGAATAGCAGATGCGCCTTGGAGCGTAACCTACTTACTTGCAATACCAGAATTAACACAATGATTAAGGGACAATACCACATTTTTCATTCCCATTAATAATTCATTCTAATGTGAAATAAAGCGCAAAGTTTATCAACTTTAATTTCATGCCTTCATTCCATTGATTTAAACCCTATTCTTCAGGGGTCACTTCCAGCATTCTCTTAAGAGAATTTTCAGCCTTCCTGATAGTGTCTTCATCGAGGATGATTTCATACTGTTCGTGTTCCAGGCTCCAGCATAGTTTCGGCAAGGTGGTCAGTTTCTGCGTACGGCATATCGCTCGATCGAACAGCGGAAAAATTTTCCGGCCGGGATATTTGCGCTGTAATTGCCGGATTAATCCGACTTCCGTGCCGATAATCACTCCCCGGCGGTCGATCACATCAAGATGCTCATTCACCCATCGAATCATTCCTGAAGTGGAGGTAATGTAATCCGCCTTCTGCAGGACTTCCCAGCGGCATTCGGGATGAGCGATGAAGTATGCACCGGGATGTTCGCTCAAAGCCTGTTCCACATCAATAGCGCCAAAAGCGTCGTGGACATAGCAGAATCCTTCCCAGGGGATGATATCAGCGCCGGTCAGCCGGCGGGTGTACTCCGCCAAATTGGCGTCGGGAGTGAAGATGATCCTATGCCCATTTAGCGACTTGACCACTTCAACCGCATTAGCTGAGGTACAGCAGATGTCCGATTCGGCTTTAACTTCTGCGGTGGAATTGACATAGGTCACAACTATGGCGTCCGGATTCTCACGCTTCAAATTGCGCAGACTTTCCAGCTCCACCATATGCGCCATGGGGCAGTCCGCCTTTATATCCGGGATAACGACTTTCTTCCCCGGATTTAAAATCTTGGCGGATTCCGCCATGAAATCCACCCCGCAGAAGACTATCAGGTCAGCGTCGGTCTTACTCGCCGTCACCGATAATCCGAAAGAATCGCCCAGATAGTCAGCTAAATCCTGAATTTCGTCCCGCTGATAGTTGTGCACCAGGATGACCGCGTTCTTTTCACGCTTCAGAAGAACAATCCGTTCTTTCAAATCCTCATCTGATAACTGTTTATAATCAGATAATTCCATATTCGGCTTCCAATTAAACATATACTAACTTTAAATGTACATCTTATTAACAATTAATGCAAATCGATAAAAGTTTAAATTCTTCGCTAAACAGTGTGTTAATAGTTAATATTGGTCATAGCGCGTATACTCAGCTCTTCTTTAAAACCCCCTCCTATACCGTCATTCCCGCAAGTCCGCTGTATAGCGGACGCGCCGGGAATCGCTTTGTATTACGAATCCGATTCCGGACAAGCCGGAATGACGAATTTGGGTGTGGTTCTGACAAATCTATTACTCTGGGATACCTTATCATTTCATCCGGCTGGACTTTTTCCGCTCTTCCAAATCTTTGATTTTTTTGACAATACTATCCCGATGTTCTCTGGCTTTAATAATTTCCTGGCTTAAGAACGCCAAATCCATCCGTTCCGTTTCATAGGATTTTTTCGGAGTAGTTTGCTGAAAACTCTTCGAGGCGGTGATTTCGCGGGCGATGTTTTCAGCCAGTTGTTTTTCTATAGCGCGCAAAGTTTTAAGCTTCTCTTCCGCATCTTTGAAAGCCGCCTGCAGTCCCTTTAATTTAGGTCTGGCTTCATCCAATTCGGAGGCGGTTTTTAGCGGCGCCGTATCGCCGGATAAAGCGAGTTTCGGCGGATTTAACCCGTTCAGCCGCGTTCCGCAGACTGCGCAGAATAATGCGTCAATAGGCAGTTCGGCGCCGCAGGAGCAGCGGATTTGGCTTTTTAGAAGGTCAGCTCCGCAGTAGATACAGAATTTTTGTTCCCGCCGGATTTCGCGGCCGCATTGCGGACAAGATTTGTTCATCTATAAAAAAGATAATTCTTCGGGTAGTAATCGGAATGCATACATTTAAATTAGATAAAAAAGCGTTTAAATGCAAATATATCAGATATTCCGGCGGTCCGGAGGATTAATTATTTTTTCCCCTCAAAATTCTTTAGATTATTATTTGAATTTTGTATATTTGTTAGATATATTGTTAAATAAACAGACTCTGGAGGTTATTCATGACCAAGATAGTGGAATGCGTTCCCAACATTTCCGACGGCAGAAATCCGGAAGTTTATAACACAGTGGCAAAAGCCTGCGAGAAGGCTTCCGGTGTGAAATTATTGGATATCGACCCCGGCGTTGCCACCAACCGAACGGTGATCACCATCGCCGGTCCCCCCGAATCCATCGTGGACGGCGCTTTTGAATTGATCAAAGCGGCTAAAGAAATGATCGACATGCGGGGACACAGCGGCGAACATCCCAGAATGGGCGCGGCAGATGTATGCCCATTCGTCCCGGTATCCGGCGTCACTATGGACGATTGCGTCGAATTGGCTAAACAGCTGGGAAGACGCGTGGGCGACGAATTAGGCCTATGGGTCTACCTCTACGAATTCGCCGCCTCCAAGCCGGAATGGCGCAATTTAGCTAACGCCCGCCAGGGCGAATACGAAGGATTGGCTGACAGGGTGGGCAAGCCGGAATGGAAACCCGATTTTGGTCCTGAAAAGCTCGACCCCAAATTTGGCGCAGTAGCTGTCGGCGCCCGCAAATTCTTAGTCGCTTATAATATAAACTTGAATTCCACTAACCGCAAGATGGCTAACGATATCGCTTTCAATATCCGGGAGAAGGGGCGTTCCCAGCGGGAGAGTTATCCCGACGGCGAAATCATCCGCCATCCCGACGGCACACCGGTGCAAGTTCCCGGCATTTTCGATAACTGCAAAGCCGGCGCTTGGATAATCCCTGAATACAACCGGGCGCAGATCACTATGAACCTGACCGATATCGATGTAACACCGCCGCATTTAGTGTTCGATGAAGTGGAAAAGCAGGCGTATGAACGCGGTATGCGGGTCACCGGTTCAGAAGTGGTAGGATTAATCCCTTTGAAGCCGGTTTTAGAAGCCGGGCGGCATTACCTTAAAAAGCAGGGATTGTCCACCGCCGTTTCCGAAGCCGAATTAGCGAGAACCGCTGTACTATCGATGGGTTTGGAAGATGTATCCCCTTTCAATCCTGACGACAAGATAGTCGAATATAAATTCAAGCGCAAAGACCGGCTGGTGGATATGAAAGTGTTTGCTTTCATGGATACACTTGCCTCCGATGCGCCCGCTCCGGGAGGCGGTTCCACCGCCGCGCTGTGCGGAGCCCTTGCCGCTTCATTAGTTTCGATGGTGTCCAACCTCACGCACGGCAAGAACGAATATAAAGAGGTGTGGGATGAAATCGAAGCGGCCGGAGTCAAAGGGCAGGAGTTCAAGGACTGGTATTTAGCCGCTATCGACCGCGATACCGAAGCGTTCAATGCGGTGATGGACTCTATGCGTCTCCCTAAAAGCACCGATGAGCAGAAAACTGTCCGCAGTAAAGCCATGCAGGACGCTAATAAACACGCCTCTATAGTGCCGCTGGAAATGCTGGAAAAAACATTGGAAGTTGTCACTTTGCTCAAAATAACGGCGGAGAAGGGTAATCCCAATTCAGTATCCGACGCCGGCGTGGGAGCGCACTGCCTGTCAGCCTGCGCCGAAGGAGCGGCGCTCAATGTCCGCATCAACATGTCCGCCATCAAAGATAAAGCCTTCACTCAAGACTGCCTGCAGAGGGTGGATAAAGCGCTGGCGGAACTGAAGCCGCTGATTCGGGAAGTGATTGAGATTGTAAATAGTAAATTGTGAATTTAAAATAGTAAATGAAGATATGTGAAATTAGATATGTGATATTTGAAATTTAAATCCGTTTAATCCGTTTAATCTGCTGTGAATTTTTTTAATTTTTAATTTTTAACTCTTAACTTTTTTTGGAGGCTATTATGAAGTGCTTGAGTATTTTTATCATCGCTGCGGTTGTTATCATGACCGTGGGGGGAATGGTCCTGGGGCAGGACAGTCTGAATGTGAGTATGGTGGGGACGCTGTATAATTGTTGGGATGAAGCACTTTCGATTGTAACTCAAAACAATTTAGCATTTGTGGCGACTGGTGAAACAGGACTTCGAATATTAAATGTCGAAAATCCTTATAATCCTTTTGAAGTGGGATGGATTCAAACACAAGGTTTTACAAGAGATGTCGCTGTATCAGGTAACTATGCATATATTGCAGACGACTTCAATGGACTTTCAGTCATCAATGTTTCAGAACCATCAAACCCAATCCAAGTTGGGAATTGCAATTTATCAGGCAACGCTTTTTGTGTTTCCGTTTCTGGAAATAAAGCATTCATCGGCGCTAGTTCTGATGGAGTATATTCTATAAACATTTCAAATAATAATAATCCTTTTGAGATTGATCATATAGATATTGCTGGACAAGCTTTTGACTTACAAGTCTATGGAGATTATCTCTATGTTGCTAGTGGAAATGGAGGACTAATTGTATTAAATATTTTATCTAACGGTTCTTTGTCACTGGCAAATAATATCGACACTCCGGGGAATGCAAATGGAATTGCTGTATCTGGTGATTATGCATATATAGCGGATGATTCCGGAGGATTAAGAATTATAGATGTAAGCAATTTTTATTCCTTTTCTGAAGCAGGATATTTAATAACTCCTGGTTATTCAAAGGATGTTGTCGTAATTGGAAGCTATGCATATATTGCAACTAATGATGAAGGAGTACTGATTTGTAATATTAGTAATGCGGCTAATCCGGTAATTTTAGGCAGTTGTAATACCCAAGGTTTGGCATTGAGTGTCTCATATCTTAATAATAATCTATATATAGCAGATGGTTTAAAGGGTATTAGAGTCATGGATATTTCTAACACCTCTAATCCTTTTGAGACATCTTTTTTCGACACACCTGGTTTGTTTTATGATGTAGATATAGACGGTAATTACGCTTATTTGGCTGCATATGACGCAGGTTTGAAGATCGTAAATATTAACAATCCTAATTACTTATTTGAGGCTGGTAATTATGATACACCGGGAAATTCATACAATATCGAGGTCTTTAATAACTATGTGTTTATTGCGGATTTTAATGAAGGTCTTCGAATAATTGATGTATCAAATCCTTCGTATCCTTTTGAAGCAGGGAACTGTACTACTCCAACCAATGCAATCAGTCTTGAAAAAAGTGGTGATTATGTATATATAGCAGATGGTCCTAATGGATTAAGAATAATAGAAATCTCTAATCCTTATAATCCAGTAGAGTTATCATGCCTTAATACACCTGGATATACATATGATATCGATTTAAAAGATGATATGTTATATTTGGCAGATGGTAGCTCTGGACTGCGTATTATAGATATATCAAATCCTATGAATCCTTATGAAATTGGATATTGGAGTATGCAGACAATGATAAGGGGTGTATCTTCATCGAATAGTTATGTTTATTTGGCTGATTACAATTTTGGACTTAGAGTATTAGATATATCGGATCCTCAATTTCCAATATTAGTAGGGAATTGGGACGCTCCTTCCAATATTTTGGATTTAGAAATATCAGCCAATTATATTTTTTTGTTAGATAAATTGTATGGTGTAAGAATAATTGATGTTATTAATCCTGAGAATCCTTATGAAGTTGCGTATTATGACACTCCAGGCATCACTCAAGGTATCACTGTATTAGGAGATTATGCTTATGTTGCTGATAACTACCATTTCGAAATATTCAACTGTGATCTTGCAACGCCAGTCGATAAAAAGAACATCAGCGTCACGCCTGTGGAATATAAGCTTTTAACGCCCTATCCCAACCCCTTCAATGCAGTGATGACTGTCGATTTTCAACTGCCGCGCTCTTCCCAAGTGGAAATCAGTATCTTCGACCTGCAGGGGCGGCTGGTAGATGTGATCACCTCCAAACAGTATGAACCGGGATATCACCAGGCGAAATGGAACGGGATGAAGTATTCCAGCGGAGTGTATTTCCTGCGGATGCAGGCGGAGGATTTCACCGCAGGGCAGAAGGTGATGCTTGTGAAATAGAAATAAAATGTAAAATAGTGAATTTAGAATAGTGAATGAAGACTTGATATGTGATATTTGATATTAAAATTCGTTTAATTCGTTTAATTCGTTTAATTCGTTGTGAATCTTATCAGGCTCTGGGTTTAACCACGAATGGACACTGATGAGATTCACTGGCTATTATGGCTATTATAGCTATTAAATTCAAAATCCGAAACACCAATGACGAGTGACGAATGACAAATGACTTTGATTTATCCGCTTAATCCGCTCAATCTGCTGTGAATTTATTACACTTTTATACTTTCACAATTTCATACTTATTATTATGACCAAACAAACGACATTCAAAGGGCGCGCTTGGGTGGTGAAGACGCCCGATGTGGACACCGACATGATATTCCACAATTCTCATCTGCACATCACCGAACGGGATAAGATGGGACCTTTAACTTTTGGCAACCTGGAAGGCTGGAAGGATTTCCCTAAAAAGGTCAAATCCGGCGATATATTGATAACCGGGCATAATTTCGGCTGCGGTTCCTCCCGTCAGCAAGCGGTGGATTGTTTCGCCGCCTTGGGAGTCAGCGCTATTGCGGGCGAATCCTTCGGCGCAATCTATCTGCGCAATGTCATCAATTCAGGTATACCCATCCTGACCGCCGATAATATCCTCCAATCCGGCATCGAAAGCGGAGATGAGGTGATATTGGATTTAGATAAATCGACACTGCAATGCCCGGCGAAGGGGATAGTTATTCAATGCAAGCCCTTTTCGCAGGTGCAGATGGACATCTACCAGGCGGGCGACTTGTTCGCCTATGGGAAGAAGATGAAGACTGCCTGAACAGGCGATCTATGATTCTTGATTCTCGATTCTTGATTCTTGATTTTTCCCTGTCGAAATGGGCTATTATGAAGAAGGGCTCGTTCCCACGCTCCCGCGCGGGATGCATACTAATCGGTTTTCTGTCAGGCGGAGACGCCTGACAGCGCTGTTGAGTCAACCGATTCCGGACAAGCCGGAATGACGGTGTTTCTTTCCGCCGGGTTACGCTTCACTTGAAACCCGGCGGGAACGGAAGTTTTTAACTTGTTACTTGCAACTTGTAACTTGTAACTCACAGTAATATATGGTGGGTTAAGAACCCACCCTACCGCTCGAATCTATATTCAAGAGAAATCTCTCATAATACCGGATAATGACTTAAAACTTCAGCGGACGGCGGAAGCCGACCGTCTATTGAAATCGGAATTCGGCGATCCCGATAAGAAGCCGCCTGCGAATCCGTTGGACAATCTGATTCTGACGATACTGTCGCAAAGCACTTCCGACCGCAACCGGGATACCGCTTTCACGGACTTGAAGGAGCGGTTCCCGGACTGGGAATCGGCGGCTGAGGCTGAAACTGATGAAATCGCCGCCGCTATCCGCCCCGGCGGCTTGGCTAACCAAAAAAGCGCCCGCATAAAAGATATTCTGCGCTGGGTGAAACAGAAGCGGGGGGATTATAAGCTGGATTGGCTTAAAGATATGACACCGGATGAAGTCATCGCGGAATTGACTCAACTGAAAGGCATAGGCGTGAAAACCGCGGCGGTGCTGTTGTGCTTCTCCTTCGAGGTTGATATCTTCCCGGTGGATGTCCATGTGCACCGGATATGCCGAAGGCTGGAGCTCGTCCTACATAACGCATCGGCGGAGAAGACGCATTACCAAATGCAAACTTTAATTCCGCCGGGACGGAGTAAACCCTTTCATCTCAATCTGTTAAAGCTGGGACGGACTTACTGCCGGCCGGCAAATCCCAAATGCGGAGAATGTCCTATAAATATAATATGTCCTTATCCCGTTAAATCGAAAGCTTCCCATGATTAAGATTGCGGATAAGTGGGATCTGATTGTTATCGGCGGCGGTCCCGCAGGTTGCGTGGCTGCTAAAACCGCTGCGGAGAAGGGTGTCAGGACCTTATTATTGGAGCGTAAGCGGGAATTCGGAGTCCCTGTGCGATGCGGTGAAGCGGTCGCAGATATAGAGGAATTGACCGATTTCATCGAACTTGACCGCAAATGGATCGACAATTCCGGCAATATTGGCCGGATTATAGCTCCCAACGGCTTAGTATTACCGACAATTTTTGAACACAACTGGGGGGTGTTGAACCGTAAAGTGTTCGATTATCAGCTATCTTTACAGGCGGCGGAGGCAGGAGCCGTTCTGAGGAATCGATGCAATGTGACAGGATTACAGCGGGAAAACGGGGAAGTGTCAATTAAATATGAATCTTCCGGCAAGTGTTTTCAAATCAAAGCGCCTATTGTTATCGGAGCGGACGGGGTCGAATCGCGGGTGAGCAGGTGGGCGGGCTTGAATATAAACCTGCCTTTATCCGAAGTTACCGCCTGTTTTCAATACACTTTATCGCATCGAAATATTGACTCAATCGATCATCTTGACGCCTATTTCGGCAGTAAAACCGCTCCCGGAGGCTATGCCTGGATATTTCCCAAATGCCAAGGCTTGGCGAATGTAGGGATAGCGGTATCCGGAGATAATACAGTTGACAGATCCGCTAAGGATTATCTGGATGAATTTGTGGAGACGCATTTTCCCGGCGCTTCTTATTTGAGTTCGACAGCTGGCTGTTTCCCTTCACGGATGCTGCCGAAGCGGATAGTGGCCGATGGAGTGATGCTGGCGGGCGACGCCGCTTATCAGACTGCGCCTTTGACCGGCGGCGGTATTATATGGGGAATGTGGGGCGGAAAATTAGCGGGAGAAACCGCTGTCAAAGCTATAGAAAAGGATGATTTTTCCGCTAAATCTCTGACTGCTTACACTAAAGCTTGGTCGGCGAAAATCGGTAGATGGCATAAGAAAGAGTATAAAGTCAAACAAATCGCCCGCAAGCTCAGCGACGAGATTCTCAATAAGACCGCTTCTATCATCAATGATATCCCGCTCGAAGGCAGGACCAGAGGCAGGATTTTTCAGGAGGTCTTATTAAAAGGACCGGGTTTAATGATGAAGGCGGTGAAGGCGGCGCTTTTTTGATATGGGATATGGGATATTTGATATGTGATATGTGATATGTGACATAAATATGTTTTTCCGAATCTCAGCAGCCGGCATCAATTATTTGTGTTTTAAGGAATTGTTGCCAGCCGCAGAGGGTTGACGGCATATAGATTTAGGTTCTTTCACACTTTCACACTTTCATACTCTTAATTTTGAACTATTAACTCTTAATTTTGAACTTTTTCCTATGCGTCATACAGTAATAGGTTCGGCGGGTCATATCGACCACGGCAAATCCTCCCTGCTCCTATCCTTAACCGGCATTGATCCTGACCGGCTGAAAGAGGAAAAAGAGCGGGAGATGACCACCGATTTAGGATTCGTCTTTTTAGGCGAAGATATCACCATCATCGATGTTCCCGGTCATGAAAAATTCATTAAAAATATGCTTGCCGGCGTCTCTACATTAGATATCGGTTTATTGGTGATAGCGGCGGATGACAGCGTAATGCCGCAGACCATCGAACATTTTGAAATTCTGCAGCTGCTTGGTATCCGGCAAGGCATCATTGTAATCACAAAGATCGATATAGTTGATGAAGACTGGCTGGAATTGGTGAAAGAGGATATCCGGGAGTTGACAGCGGGCAGTTTTTTTGAAGATGCGCCGATTTACCCGGTCTCCAACCGCAGCGGGGCTGGGATTGATGAACTTCGTCAGGCTATAATCGAAATAGCGGCGGAACTGCCAGCCCGCTCCGATAAGGGTATATTCCGCATGTGGATCGACCGGGTGTTCACCATCAAAGGCGCAGGCACTATCGTGGCGGGGACGGCGCTGTCCGGCGAACTGAAACCCGGCGATAGAGTGGATTTACTGCCGGCGGAAAAAAATCTCAGAGTCAAAAAGATTCAAGTGCATAACAAACCGCAGGAGAGATGTATAATCGGCGAAAGAGCCGCGATAAATCTCATGGGGATCGAAGTGGAGGGAGTCAACCGGGGTGATTTATTAGCGGCGCCGGGATATTATAAACCCTCATATATGCTTAATGTCAAGCTCCGTCTATTGAAATCCTGTCCCCGCCCGTTGAAGAACCGGACGCGAGTCAGACTGCACCTCGGCACTGCGGAGATCCTATGCCGTTTGGTCACACTGGAAAAGCAGAACATCCTTCCCGGTGAAGAGGGCTTCGTTCAATTAAGGCTGGAAAGCCCCGCCGCACCCGATGTGGGCGACTTGTTCGTCATCAGAGAATATTCGCCGGGCAGGACTATCGGCGGCGGTGAAGTGCTGGAGACACATCCCCAAAAATTGAAATATTTGCCCGATGACAAACTGAAGAGGCTGGAAACGCTGGCGGAAGCGGATCCCCTGCAGATATTGGAACATCATTTGCGAGAGTATCATCTACGCCTGCATACGGCGGAAACAGTTTCGCGCGAGCGTGCAATATCCAAAGAAGAGGCTGAAAAACAGTTACAGACGCTGTTTGACAGACACGATATTTTGAAATTCGACGATAGTTCAATAGTTAGTTTTGTTCATAGAGAAGAGTTTCAAAAATCGCGGGAGGAGATAAAGCGCTTCCTGCGGGAATTCCACGCCGGTAATCCTATGCGCGCCGGCGCCCGGAAAAGCGAATTAAAAACAAAACTCTTCGCAAAAGCTGATAACGCTTTCCTCGGCCGGCTCCTCAAAGAGATACAGGATGCCGGCGAGATCGCAATCAGAGGTGAAAAAATCTCAGTAGCCGGATTTAGCGTCGAGTTCTCATCCGAACAATCGGAACTAAAAGATAAAATTGCAAAGATATATTTCGATTCCGCTTTCCAGACCCCGGAATTTGAAGAACTGCTGGAAATCCTGCAGGCTAATAAGCCGGAACCTATTCGGGAAATCATCACCGGGATGGTGGAATCGGGTATATTGGTCGAGCTGGGTGTGAAGGTGGGTAAATCCTTGATATTTCACAGTAAGAGGATAGAAGAAGCGCGCCAAATCGTAATTGAAATATTAAAATCTCAGGGCGAAGCGAAATTCTTTGAAATCAGAGAGAAACTGAATTCCACCAGAAAATTCACCACCCCGATTCTCACACATTTTGACAATATAGGTTTGACTAAAAGAATCGGTGATATCCGAGTGCTGGCGATCGATGAATAGATATTTGACTTATTATGAACAGACTGAAGTCTGTTCTCCTATATAATCCCCTTAGGCGCTAACCGCTGCCACATCGACAAAAAATTATCGCTATTTTCGGAATATTTTTTTCTTTTCGAACCGCTGATAAAAACTGATTTACGCTGATTCCGCTGATAATAATATCAGTGTCATCATTCTTTTATTCGCTTATCCAGTTTATTCATGTAATAGGATTATCATGAAAAAATCTAAAAAATCCCCCCTCCCCCCCTTTAACAAAGGGGGATTAAGGGGGATTTCTTGAAAAAATTAAAACCTTTTGCCTCTTGCAAAAGTATAAAAACACATCTGGTAAGGGCGAAGCATTTATTATAAATGATTAATATTTTTATTGTTAACTAAAAATGCTTCGCCCCTGCTTATTATAAATCCTGTATGTCCTGTATATCCTTGTAAATTATTGACTAAAATCCTCTACATAATCACCCGCTTGGACCGCGGCGGTTCGGCGGAAGCTGTCATGCAATGGGCGGCGGCGTTCAAACAGAAGGGATGGGATTCTAAGATTATCACCGGCAAGACGGCGGAACCGCAGGAGGATTTCTCCGTTTATTCCCGGCGGACCGGAGTTCCGATAATTTTAATCGAGCCTCTGCACCGGGAACTTGAACCTAAAAATGACTTCAAAGCTCTATTTAAACTTATAGCTTTGATAATGAAAGAGAAGCCGGATATTGTCCACACCAACAGCTCCAAAGCAGGGATACTGGGAAGGCTTGCCGCTTGGCTTAACCGCGTTCCGGTCATTGTACATTCCCCTCATGGTCACATATTCTATGGATATTACGGAAAAGCTAAGACTTTAGTTTTCATCTGGCTGGAAAGGCTATCGGCGATGATAACCGATAGAGTCATCACTTTGACAAAATTGGGGATGCAGGATCATATCGATTTGAAAATCGCTAAACCGGAAAAATTCGTCCCCATCTACTGCGGAATCGACCTTAAACGCTATAGTGAACCATCACGGAGTAAAGATGTCATCCGCCGGGAAATCGGACTGCCTGAAGACAAATTCATCATCGGCTGGGTGGGTAGATTAGTTGATATCAAAGGGTGCGAATATTTCATCAAGGCGGCTTCATTACTGAAAGATGATTACAAGCTCCACTTCCTGATAGTCGGCGGCGGCCCTAACGAAGACAATCTGCATAAATTAGCGGAGAAATTGGAAATTCAAGACCGCATCACCTTCACCGGACATAGAGAAGATATACCGGATATGTTCGCGGTGATGGATATTTATATCCTGTCTTCCCTCAACGAGGGATTAGGGCGGACTATATTGGAAGCTCAAGCCGCCGGAGCGCCGGTCATCGCTTCAAATGTGGGAGGCGTCCCGGAAATTGTGGAAAACGATTATACGGGAATATTAACGCCGCCGAAGAATTCCCAAGTATTGGCGCAGACTATCAGCCTTTTAGCGCAGGATGATGAATTCCGGCGGAAACTCAGAACCGAGGCTTTCAGGAAATTGGAAAAATTCACCCTGCAGAAAACTATCGGCGATTTGGATGATTTGTATCAAGAACTGTTGTCAAAAACATAATAAATTTGTATATTAGTAAGTTATATCCGAATCATTACTTTTTATAATAAACGACAATAAATATTACCTAAAGGGTAAAAACTCAGGATAATTAACAGGGATTAAGGGGATGAAAAGGATAAAAAAAGCAACATGAGGATATTACAAAAAATCAATTATTTTAAAAACTTGGTGAACTTTGTGCCTGCTTTGCGCTCTTTGTGGTAAAAAAAGAGAAAACACAAAGGACACAAAGAATCCACAAAGGACACAAAGGATTAAATTCGTTTTTTATAGAATATCGGAGATTTGACAACAGGATTTAATCGAAGATTGAATAAATTCAATGTTTTATCCCTTTTATCCCTTTCATCCCTGTAAATCTTAATAAGGGAAAATGTTAATGTAAGAGATGAACTCTTACATCGAATGAGTAAGTATCTAATATCTAAAGACAGCAATATGAACAGCACATTCGTAACGACCAGGATTCGATCCGCAATCAAAGATAAGCGCATTGTAGAAGTGGAATATTTCCGGGACGATGAGGTTCTGCCGGTTACCTGCAGATTGGTGCCTCTGGACATTGTTTATGAAATACGGGGGATCGCGCGGGAACAGGGTTATCTCATCGGTTTTGAAGTCGATATCATTCCCGGTGTGATCGAAGAGAAACATTTCCGGCAGTTTCTAATCGATTCTATCAAAGATATCCGCCGGACGCCCAAGACATTTAATCCGGAAAAGCCGGTGAAACTGTACCGCATGATGAAACGAACTCCCACTGTCGCCTGGCGGATTCAAAGAGATTGGCAAATGAATTGAGAATGATTATGAATCGAATAATAAGACTCATATTCCTGCCGGTTCTCATCTGCTTGACGATTCTTCCTTTTTCAGCCGGCGGTGTTGAATATAACCGTTATCATGCCGGAATCCATTTCGACAGCAATATTTCCGGGGGTTATTTCAAACCGGCTCAGCTGGCGGAATTCGCCGAAGATTTTGATTTCGACGCTATCATCTTCGCCGACCATGACAGGATGACGGTGGAATATGGTGTGTTTCCCTTAAGGAAACTGTTGAAAAAGAAAGAGACACGGGAGGCGGTGGACACCTATGGATTCGATAATTATATCTACACTTTAGACAGCCTTGACCGGCAATATCCCAATTTGACCGTCATTCCGGGACTTGAAATCGGACCTTATTATTATTGGACAGGAAGTCCCATAAGCAAAGATTTGGCGCTGAATAACTGGCATCAGCATATGATGGTCTTCGGATTGGAGTCAAGCGAAGATTATGCCGGGATCCCCACTACTTCAGCGAAACAGCGGGGGGATTACTATTGGAATAATATCGACTGGGGTAATATCAAATTGGAATCACTGCCCGGCGAGTTTAAAATTGATATAATGGCGGCGCTATTGGTTCTGCTCGGTATCATCCTCTTTTTCATTGTTCAGAGGAAAGTAGTGGATTTCGGGGGGCAGATGATAAAAATGCGGCGCCGAGCCTACAAAGTGCCGGCGGTTTTCCTGATCATTATCAGTATAGCTTTCCTGGCGCTTGATTATCCCTTCAAACCCTATCTATATTCCGCCTACAATCCCAATTTAGGCGAAATTCCCGCTCAGGGAGTCATTAATTATGTCAATTCCAAAGGCGGATTAGTGTATTATGCACATCCTGAAGCGGACGCTGACACCGATATGGGTGCGATTCATATGAAAACTATGCCTTATATGCACCTGTTGTTGTCCACTCATGATTATACCGGCTTCGCTATATTCGGTGAAGGCTGGAAATTCACCGGCGATATCGGCGGTAACTGGGATCTGGTGTTACGGCAGTACTGCGAGAGCAGCCGTGATAAACCGGTATGGATTATCGGCGAATCCGATTTTGAAGGCGATGTCGAGTTGAAAGGGATGCGGGAAGTCACCACCTATGTGTGGGCGCAGGACAAATCAAGAAAGTCTATCATGGAAGCGCTGAGCGCCGGAAGATGTTATGCCACGCAGATTTTCGCTTCCAATTTCATCTGGCTGGATGAATTTTATATCCGCAATGAAAGCGGCGATACCGCTATATCAGGCGAAACTGTCAAGTTCGATTCCACCATCACCCTGCGGATGAAATTCACCACCGCTGACGACCATAACGGCTTCGAAGCCATGATCATCCGTAATGGCGAACAGCTCGCCACCGCTCCCTTCGACCAGGATTTCCAAATCGATTTCACCGATGAACCGCCGCCCGGTAAAAATTATTACCGTTTATGGGTGCTTTATCGAGGTTATCCCACGCTTGCCACCAATCCTATATTCATAATAAAAAATTGATATGTGAAATTTGATATTATAATGAGCGACATTAATTCTGATAATTTAATAATCCCCCCTTCCCCCCTTTAGTAAAGGGGGAGTTATGTTTCCCCCTTTTTTAAAGGGGGACTAAGGGGGATTATAATTATTTTAAAATATATTTCCGAACAATTTATTATGTCGTTTAGTATAGATATGTGATATGTGATATTAAAGTTTGAAAATGTGAAATAAAACAGGATGACCCTTGAGCCTTAAGTCCTGAGTCCTGAGTCCTGAGCCTTTTTAAATAATGTCTATTTACATTAATATTAATATTTTAAATTAATCAACCAATAAGCTGTAAAATGCTTTTAGCGGCGCATCAACCGCAGTATTTAGCCTATACCGGCTATTTCGCTAAAATCGACCGGGCGGACAAGTTCGTCTTATTGGACACGGTCCAATTTAAAAAGAACGAGTGGCAGAACCGCAACCGCATCAAAGGTCCTAACGGCGTGCAATTCATCACAGTGCCGGTAAGTTTCAATTTCGGTGATACCATAAAAAATGTTACAATACCGGAAAAGGAAAAATGGCGTAAAAAACATCTGATGACAGTGAAAACCTGCTATTCCAAAGCGCCTTTTTTCAATGAATTTTACTCTTGGTTTGAAGAATCGCTGTCGCAGGAGTGGGTTCGATTAGGAGATTTGAACAATCACACTGTGACGGGATTAATGAAACTGCTTGGTATCAGCACGGAAGTTTTCATCGCATCTGAATTACCGGAGATGCCGGAACATCCTGACCGCAGATTGATTGGATTATGCAAATATCTGGGATGTGATACTTATCTGGCGGGAGAAGGAGGAGGGGATTATATGGATTTGAACATTTGGAAAGATTCCGGGATTAATGTGGTATTTCAAAGATTCCGCGAACCAGTTAGAAAGCAGCTATTCGGGGATTTTGAACCGAACTTATCAGCCGCCGACCTTTATATGAATGAAGGGAATAATTCCCTCGATTTACTGCGGCGGGGGAGCGAGATAATGAGAGCGCAAGATTAAGGATTTTAACTGGCAGGTCACATCCGCTGTACAGCGGACAAGACCTGCCAGAACAGCTTAAACTTATATATGGTGTCGACTGCGGAGAGTCGACACCACATTGAATGACTGGATTCCCGCCTTTGCGGGAATGACATCTAAGCAAAAGGCTTTTCTTCATTCAATAATCGATATTCCTTGTTCGATATTCGCATTTTCTTAACCCTTTACCCTATTTTAAAGGTAATATAATATATGAACATTTTAGGATTAGGACCTCATCCGGACGATTTGGAATTCGGAGCGGGTGGAACATTATCAAAATTCGCGAGGAGCGGGCACGATGTATATCTGATGATACTCACTAAAGGTGAGTATGGCGGGAGCGCAGAAGTGCGGGAAACAGAGCAGAAGGAAGCCGCTGGTATAATGGGCGTGAAAGAAGTATTCTGGGGCGGATATAAAGACACCGAATTGAATGTGGATTCCGACTCCATCCGCACTGCAGAAAAAGTGATAAAACAGATCAATCCTGATATCATATTCGCTTCGTATATGGAAGACACTCATCAGGATCACCGTGCGCTCTCCCAAATCGCCCTGTCCGCCGCCCGCAACGCTAAAAACCTGCTGTTGTACGAAACTCCCACTACCGGCTCCTGTTTCAAACCCTGTTTATTTGTAGATATCGACGAAGTGATAAAATTGAAGCAGAGAGCCTTGATGGCGCATCATTCACAAGTCATGAAGACCAATATCGAAGATACCTCCATCGTGGAACTGGCGATAGCTACTTCAGTCTTCCGAGGGATTCAGAGCCGTGTCAAGCACGCCGAAGGATTCGTGTCGGTCAGGTTCTTTCTGGATACAGCATGATACCCCATTCCAAACCCTGTCTGGGCGTTGAAGAAGCCGAAGCTGTCAAAAGAGTGATATCTTCCGGGCAGTTAGCGCAAGGTCCTGAAGTATTTGCATTAGAGCGGGAATTAGCGGATTTTATAGGAGTTAAAGGCGCTGTAGCAGTGTCATCCGGAACCGCGGGATTGCATCTGTCTTTGGAAGCCCTCAACATTCGCCAAGGCTGTGCCGTTCATATCCCCTCTTTCGTCTGCACCGCTCTATTGAACGCGGTGAATTATACCGGCGCGGAAGCTATCATCTGCGATGTCGATCCGATGACCGGTAATATGTCATATGAAGACCTCCTGCGGCGGCTGAATGACAAGCCTCAAGCAGTTATTCTGCCGCACATGTTCGGTATTCCGGTCAATCCTGACAAATTTATATCTTCAGGTCATCCGGTCATCGAAGACTGCGCGCAATCCATCGGGGCGGAAACCGGAGGAAAAAAGACCGGGGCTTTCGGAATTTTATCAGTATTCTCATTCTACGCCACTAAATTGATATGCGGCGGAGAAGGCGGAGCGGTGGTATCGAATTCGCTCGAACTACTGGAGACAATCCGAAACCTGCGGGATTACGATGAACAGCCGGAATACCGCGTGAGGTACAATTACAAAATGACGGATCTGCAGGCGGCGGTGGTGAGAATTCAATTGAGGAAACTGCCGGAATTCATCAGGCGGAGACAGACTATCGCCCAAATTTTCGACAAAGCGGTTGATGAAACCTCTTGGAATTCCATCGACCGCCCAAAAGGCGCTATCTGTTTCAGGTATTTAATCAAATGCTCCAATGCCGATAAAGTCATCAAATTGTTCAGAGAGAAAGGTATTTCCTGCGCCGGACCGGTCTATAAACCCTTGCACCGGTATTTCGATTTCTCCGGATATCCCGGCACGGAACAGTTATATTCTACTGCTGTATCAATCCCCTGCTATCCCGCGCTTAGAGATGAAGAGATTCAGTATATATCCAAAAGTATTAAAGAATTGGGGAAACTATATGCATAGGCGGAATATACATGTATCTGAAGGAGGAAATGTTGTATAAATTAATATATGTTGTAGTCTGTGTTCTCGCTTTATTCTTATTACTGCCGCCGGTTCGAGAGTATTCCACACTACAGGTGTTCGTCAGACCTATATATCTGCTCAGTTTGGCGGCCGCTCTGACATATATTATCACTCCTATCGTTAGGAAGACTGCCATCAAGTTCAAGTCGATGGATGTTCCTGACCCGCGCAAAGTGCATATTGAGCCAACCCCCCGCTGGGGAGGTTTGGCGATTTACTTCGCTTTCGCCTTCGTAACATTGTACAACTTTGACTTTTCACTCGCGCAGAAAGGCGTAGCGATAGGCGGCACTATGCTGGTGCTGGTGGGTATGATTGACGACCGGTATGGTGTTTCCACCAAACTTCGGCTTTTAGTGCAGCTCGCCGCCTGCATAGTAGCGATTTACACCGGGGCTAAAATCACATTTCTGCCTAATACCTGGTGGGGCAACGCTTTAGAATATGTCATCACCGTCATCTGGCTGATAGGTATCACCAACGCTATGAACTTTCTGGATGGTATGGATGGCTTATGTGCGGGTTTAGCGGCGGTCAATTCCTTCTTTTTCGGCGCGGTGGCGGTGCGGACGGGACAGCCGTTTTTCATGTTCCTTTCAGCGGCGTTGTGCGGCGCATGCATCGGATTTCTGCCCTATAATTTCAGAAAGAATAAACCCGCCTTGATTTTTTTAGGAGACACCGGCTCAACTTTCCTGGGATTCACTTTAGCTGGTATCGCCTTAACCGGGGACTGGGCGGTTGATAATAGCGTCGCCCTGGTCGTTCCTATCACTATTCTCGCGATCCCCATATTTGATATGACGCTTACTACTATTATGAGGATAAGAGCCGGGCAAGTGCATAATGTCAGCGAATGGCTGCATTTCACCGGAAAAGACCATTTCCATCATAGATTAGCCGATATGGGATTCGGAAAAAGGAGAACTGTCCAGCTGATTCATCTGATTGCGATATGCCTGGGCATCAATGGATTCATTCTCTATTGGGTGAGGTTAGTGGATGCAGCTTTGATAATTATCGAAACCGCAATCCTGTTCTTGATGCTGGGTTATCTGATGGTATTCGTCAAACGGCAGTATAATTACTGGGCGAATTTAGTGTCGGAAGTGGCGGGGATGACGGAACCGATCAAGCCGATGGATGATTGAAAGCGGCTGTTAGTTGATAGCTGTTAGTTGTCAGCTGTCAGATGTTAGTTGTTAGGTAATTATTAAGTTCTAAGTTCAAAGCACAGCCAGCTGGTATAAATATTGTGCTGATTTCAATTATAATGATGAATTATTTCAGCTTTTAAAATCGTTATAAGGGCTGGCTGTGCCACCCAAAAGAAACTAAACTGAGGGTGGCACGGTCAGCCATGTGTCATCTACACAGATCATCATTGGAATCTCTTTTAGGAATATAA
>JADHWD010000213.1 GCA_016783645.1 bacterium | reverse complement strand
TCTTTCGCGAAAGCGGCGGGCAGGATCAGTGTTAAAATAATTATTAAGATGAGGATATGTTTCACTTTTTCCCCCTTTGAGGATTTGACAGCATATTCATTAGAAATTTAAATTGGAAATTTTGTAACACTTTAGCTTTCTGAAGTAAACATAAAAATCGTGGCGTCAGGTGTCCTCACCTGACGCAACACATAAGTAAGAAGATTATAGGAAATACTGTCAAGTGGGGACACTTGACAGCACATCCCGAATTTAAATTGGAAATTAATGATTTAGAAATGGAATTCAAAGCCCAGCCTGAAAGTCCTGCCCTGCTCCCACACCACCGGATCGTCATATTCGCCTTCCATATAGTGCTCGGGACTTCCGTCTCCATCGAGATCCGCTTCATAGAAGGCGGGATCGATAGTGTCGCCGGCGTCGCCGCCTTGCTGGAAATAATCCGCGTCAACATTCTGGCGGTCGAACACATTGTTCATCTGAAGGAAGGTCAATAAGCTGGTGTATTTGCCAAGCTGGAAACGCTTATCTACTCTGAGATCAAACCTCAATGTCCAAGGTAATCTTTTATTGTTCTCAATAACCTCTTGTCCTGAACGAGGATCATAAGAATATGGCCTGCCGGAGCCGTATTGGCCGATAATATTTACACCGGAATCTTCGAGTATTAAATAGTTCTTTGAACCTTTGGGTATGCGAAACATCGCATTAGCGTTGACCATATGCCGCTGATCCCAGTCAAGATATTGTTCCTTAGTGGGGATGATGTCGCCTGCCCAGACAGTGATGTAATTCTGATAGGGCGAAGAACTCTTGCCTTTAGCCACCGAATAAGTGTAGTTGGCGGACCCCGACAGCCAGTTGCCGCGCTTGTCCAGACTGACTTCAAATCCCCGCACATTGCCATAGTCGATGTTATAGTACAATCCATACCAGTTGCGGGGATCATAGAACACCTGCCGCACATCGGTTAATCCTGAGATATCTTTATAATACCCTGTAATGCCAAAAACCAGATTTCTGTTAAGCATATGTTCCCAGCCGACTTCATACAGCGTAGTGATTTCAGGGTCAAGATTAGGATTACCGATGCGGGGGAATGCGCCGGAGAGGTCGTAATTGGTGTTTTCAAACAGCCTTTCCATCGGAGGCCATTGCACATACTTGCCATAGGTGAAACGAAGCTTGTCAATGACGGAGAAGGGGAAGGCGATAGAAAATCTCGGTGAGACATAAGTTTTGTATTTTATCGAAGTCGGATTCAATATCTCGCCGCCTAAAGAGGGATCAGTCACAGGATTAGTTAAATCAGCCGGATAATTGTGGAAATTCGAGCCCAGAACATCCAATCTGACGCCCAATCTTAAGATCATCCCGCGGAATTCCATTTTGTCTTCCGCGAACATACCTAATAAATAAGGATGCTCGGTATAATTTTGTCCATAAACATTACCGCCGGAAGCATAGTCCACTTCATGGTCGAAAATGGTTAAGAATTCCGCTTCAACACCGGTTTTTATCTGATGGTTTTGATTCACCTGCGAGAACAGAGTAGCTTTACCGTGCCAGCGGGTGCGGTCATTGTTATACCAGCGGTCCCTGCGGTAGACTCCGCCGGAACTGCCATACTGATAGAAACCCTCCTGGTCTTTATCATCGTTGCTGAGCTGCTGAACCATATCTTCCCAGGTCTGAAAATCGGTATCCAGCGTCTCGTTGCCGTTAATGTCTTCCCAAGGCTGCAAAATCCCGTCGCCATTCATGTCCTCAGTGGAGGTGTCGATGAAATCATCATCGTCATTATCATAATACAAATCGGAATTAGTTCCGAATTCATTCCAGTCCCATATCCAGTTGCCGTTCACATCCTCAAAATCCCTAGCGCCGTTATTATTGTAATCTACGAAGAACGCTGTCGGATCCGGTGTGTTATCAAACACTAAGGGAGCGTTGGAGGCGTTCTGCGCCGCCAGATAATCATCCAGGTATTGATAAGGGATCCAGGCTTCTATATTTAACACTCCGTCGCCGTTCAAATCCTCATTGATGGCTTCAATAATATTGCTGTGGCTATTGGTGTAAAAATAATCTAATTGTACTTCGTAGAAAGTGCGGGAACTGAGATTATGAGTCCAGGTTAATGACGCTTTACGGGTAGAACGCTCGTAATCAGGAGAGTGGTCGAGCATATTGAAAGCGCTGAGAGATTGGTCGCGGTTCAAATCTTCGGATTGAATCACCCGGTCGCCGTTTAAATCTTCGCCCGAATCCAATATCCCGTTATGATTCAAATCCTCGGTGTCAAGCTGATTGTTATTGACCCAGGAGGTATTGTTGGTAAAATTAGCCGGATTGCTGAAAAACGGATCATTACTGAACCATTGATCTTCATATGTTGTGCGGCTCCATAGATGGCGGTAGCGGGAATAATCCTGGTCACACCAGAAACCGCTCAACGAAAGCTTATGTTTGCCGGTGATATTATAAGTCAGCTTGCCGCTGTAAGTATAGGATATTGAATCTTCATGAGGGAATCGATTGTTGGTATCGTAAAGTTCCACCGCGCCGAAAAATTTTAAATTCTTACCCGGCAGTATATCGGCGAAGGGAACCGGTCCTCCCAACGTTCCCTGGAAGTTGCGCAGATGCTCGAATTCGGTCAGTTCATTCGTTCCGAAATCGTTGGTTTTGTATTGAACCGATCCGGAAAGCCTGTCGCCGCCCTCTTTCATCACTAAATTCACAATACCTGACTGGGCGTTGCTGTATTCAGCCGAGAATCCTCCGGTCTCCGTCGATAATTCTTCCACCGCCATCGATGGGACTGATCCCCGTCTGACTGCTGTTACAGGGTCCATGATGGAAGCGCCGTCCACTAAATAGACAACTTCGGTGGCGCGGCCGCCTCGAAAGTTATTTCCCACAGTGCCTGCGGTTAGGTTCACTACTTCGAACACATTGTCCACCGGCATCACCATCATCTGATCGGAGGTCTTGATTGTGCGCGATGCGGTAACATCCTTTTGGATCATCTTCCGCTCGGCGACGATTATCACTTCCTCTAAATCCAAGGTCGCGGGAGCCAGTTTGAAATCCACCGCTGTAGTTAAATCAGAGGTCACCACCACCTGTTTCACGGTCACAGGAGTGTAACCAATCATCGAAACTTTGACTTCATAAACTCCCGTAGTAACATTTAGAATGAAATAGACGCCGTCTAAATCTGTTGTAGCGCCGAATGTAGTGCCCTCCACCACCACATTGACTCCGGGAAGCGGCGCATTACTGCCTTCTTCAACTACTCTGCCGGTGATCTTTCCCGTGATGCCGCCATAGAGTATCCCGTACGAAAGCAGGAGCAATCCCAGCGTAAGCGCCAGTTTTCTGCAGTTCATCTTTATTCTCTCCGAAGTTTATATGTTAATATTGAATACCTAATAGGGATCAGCGTTTGCGATTAGTGAAATTCTTATTAATATCGGACTTGGCTAATTTCAGCCTCGATGAGCACATCCGCCCTTCTCGATTTTTAGATAATATTCACAAATTTAAAAATACACCAGAACACATTACAACGCCGCATTAAATAATGTAAAAATCTGACTTTAAAATTTTAGAAGACCGAATTACGAATCATCCTCTTTATAATCGACTAAATCTGAGTATCGGGCAAGATATTTTACAGGAATCTATCCAAACTGTAAGCGGTTGTTCTTTGTTGATAAATAAGATGAGAAAATAGGACAAAGATCGAACTCCATGGGGCGTCGTAATATATTACTTACAATATATTGTAATTAAGTTAAAATGTCAAGTCTTTTTAATCAAAATTTACATTTTCTTCAAGAGATCAACGCTTGAGCCTTCAAAGGTTTTCTATAAAGTATCTTAGTACCTTAGTTCTGAGATTCACGCTTTTTTATGCAGAATTTGAAATAACTAATAGTTAATTATGAACTTACGGACAACTTTTTCGTTAATATAAAGTTTCGTTTCTTTATTACCTTAATTCTGATTTTCTTGCTTTTTCTGGCAGAAAATGTCTTTAAACAACGAATATCAAACAAGGATTGTCGAAATATTTACCACCGCGATGAATTCGTTATTCGATATTCCTTGTTCCTTGTTCAATATTCCCTTTTGGGTTCCGGCTCGTCCGGGTTAAGTTCTTTCCGTCGAAAAAAGCGCTGCTTTTTAAGCGTGAGCCGCTAAAGATTGAATTTCCTATCCAGAAACATCTGCTGGAGTCTGCGGACCGCCGCCGGCGCATGTCCGGTATAATGATTATTCACATAAACATAGGTCCGCATCTTCCTGGAATACAAATCGGCGAGAAAATCGGTGATTCTTTCCAGATTCTCCGTCCGGTCGAGTACTTCTTTTTCCCAGGTAGTGGTTAAAGCCTCAACCTCTTTACGGTTGCCGAGCAGCCGGATATAACAGAAGTCAGCTGTCAGAAATCTATCAAGATTCTGAAATTCATCCGGCATAGGCATCCAAGCCTGATCCACAAAAACAAAAGCTGTATTATGTTTTCGCAAAATACTGAGGAAGTCATCGTTCAGCCAATGCCGGTTTCTCAATTCCACCGCGTACTGCATCTCCTTGGGAAGCCTTTCCAGGAAATTATCTAATTTAGTGAAAAAGGCCTCGGAAGTTGGGAAAGTCTTTTTATTGAAATACGGAAACTGCAGAACCATAGGTCCAAGCTTATTTCCCAGCTTTTTGATGTTCTTGAAGAATTTTTTAATCACTTTCTGCAGTATATTGTGATCGAGCAGCGCTTCCGCATTCGGATGTTTATCTTCACCGGCATGAACGATCGCCCGCGGGAATTTTACCGCGACCAGGAAATCATCCGGGATTTTCTCCGCCCAGCTCGCCACCGTTTTCGGTGAAGGAATAGCGTAATAGGTGAAATCGATCTCAACCGTATTGAATTGTTGAGCATAATAACGGAGGAAATTCACCGGTTTTGTGTCTTCCGGGTAAAAAGATCCCACCCAATCCTTTGAGGAGAAGGATGAAGTCCCAAAAAGTATCAAAGATTCTTCGCTGCTGGGCGATACCACTAAATTATTTTGATTTGTTTCCATTATGGAACTCTCATTTATTTTGTTCCAGGACCGATTTTCTGCCGAATCCCTTTTTTGGGTAGTGTCCCTATATAGTTGTTTTATTGCATTATAATGAGCGACAATAATTTTAGGTATTTGTGCGACCCCTTTAGGGTCGAACCGTTTCGTTTAATTTATACCGTAGGTTTCACCTACGGCTATTCACATGCGACCCTTTCAGGGTCGAATACTAAGACATATGTTC
>JADHWD010000212.1 GCA_016783645.1 bacterium | reverse complement strand
ATCATTTAGTAATCCCCCCTTCCCCCCTTTAGTAAAGGGGGAGTCAGATTTCCCCCTTTTTTAAAGGGGGACTAAGGGGGATTATAGTCATTGTAAAACATACTATCGAACAAGCTATAATGTCGTTTATTATAAATAATAAACATTTAATTTTAATAATTTTACGAATTTTGTTGACATTTTCCCTCTTATTTTTTATATTTAGATTCAGGCTTGATTTATAATCCGCTGTAAAGCTAACTCCTATAAATAAATGAATCTATAATTAAAAGAAGGATTTATCATGAAGCCTTTATCAATCATCCTTTCAATCTTCTTCATCGCCGGTTTATCCGTGGCGGCGGTCATTCATGTCCCCGGCGATTACACCACCATTCAAGCCGGTATTAACGCCGCGGTCGATGGTGACACGGTGATGATCGCCGACGGCACCTATACCGGAACCGGCAACAAAGATCTGGATTTCACCGGAAAAGAAATTACGGTGATGTCAGAAAATGGTCCCGCCAACTGCACCATCAACTGCCAGGGTTCCGGCAAAGGATTCTGGTTTCACTACGGTGAAACTAACTCTGCAGTTGTCGATGGGCTCAGGATTATCCAAGCCAGCTCCGGCGGGATATTCATTTACAATTCTCAGCCTATTATTAGGAACTGTATCATTGAAGACTGCAATTCCAGGGGCATCTCTTGCAGTATCGCCCAGCCGTGTATCGAATACTGCCAAATCAATGACAACAACGGCGGCCTCTACCTCAGCAGTTCCGACGCTGAAATCTACAATTGCACCATCTATGGTAACAACACCAGCACCGGCGGAGCCGCATACGCTTATAATTGCAGTCCGGTGTTCAACAGCTGTATCATCGCCTGGAACACGGTATCAGGTTGAGGCTCTATCTGCGGTGGGATCTACTGCAATAACGCTAATCCAACAATTGAATACTGTGATTTTTACGGCAACACTTCTCCTAATTTCTCAGGCTCTACTTTTCCTCCCAACATCGGTGTGATTACCTCAACTAACGCCAACGGCGACCCCTGTGACCCCTATTTCAACATCTTACTTAATCCCAATTTCGTAAGCGCCGCCAGCGGCAATTTCAACCTTTTGGCGAATTCGCCCTGCATCGACGCCGGCGACCCGCTCAATCCGCCCGACCCGGACGGCACTATTGCGGATATCGGAGCATATTTCTACGAACAAAGTCCGCCGCCCGATCTGGAAGTAACTTTGACGCCGCAGAATCCGCCAATTCAGATTCCGGCGAATGGTGGAAGTTTCCTATTTAATATCATTGTCGAAAATATCGGAACGACTGCAGGATATTTCGACTTCTGGATTGAAACGGTTCTGCCAAGCGGCACAGTGTACGGGCCTCTTCTGCAAAGGAACAATCTGTACATAAATATCGGCGGTTCTATTACAAGGAACGGATTGAATCAAGTTGTTCCCGCCGGAGCGCCCGCCGGAACTTACACCTATGTCGCCAATGCGGGAGATTATCCTAATAATGTTGTCGCTTCCGATGAGTTCGACTTTGAAAAACTCAGCGCCGGAGACGGCTCCGGATACAATCTGAGCTGGAATATCTATGGATGGGATGGAGAATGCGCTCCCATTCAAAATATCCCCGCTGGAATCAAAATGATTTCAGCCGCGCCAAATCCCTTCAATCCCGCCACTGTCATCAACTGCCAAATGCCGCAGGCGGGATTCGCACAACTCGTAATATACGACATTCAGGGTAAAGAAACCGCAAGATTAACAGACGGCTGGTTGAGCGCCGGTTATCATGAATTCACTTTCGATGGTTCCTCGTTGTCCAGCGGAACCTATTTCGCCGCTTTAACGGCAAACGGCGAAAAGCAGACTGTCAAACTGCTGTTAATCAAATAAACGGATGTTTCATAAAGGCTGAAAAAGGCGGTCATTTCTGACCGCCTTTTTTTATGCAGTATTGAATAATTCAGAGAAAAATATTAACAGCGGATATACAGGATTTGCAGGATTAAAAAAAGTAAACCTCGATTCTGTGTAAACCAGTATTTGAACCGCAGATTAACGCAGATATTCACTGATTGCGCAGATGTATATTCAATTAAAATATACAATTACACTAAATTCAATGAATTTCAATATTATCAGAGAAAAAAATAAAATTATCACCAACAAGGTGAATATTTTAAGCACATAACACAGAATCCAGGGTAAAAAGTATTCGTGTTCATTCGTGATTAATCACTTTCCGCTTTCCGAGTTCCGCGCTCAATAGCCATAATCGCCTTAATAGCCAGTGAATTTCCTTCACTATTCTAAATTCACTATTCACTATTTCTTTCTTGACTTTTTCCTTTTTTTGTGTTATCATTACTGTTGCGTCAGGGCACACCTGTTTATCGCAGTCAAGACCTGCCGGAATAGAGTGATAATCTATATCAATCATTCATCCTTACGGAGGAAACTAAAATGAAAGCTCTAATCGTTATCCTGTTATTATTATCCCCTCTCGCTATCCCCGCCTTTTCCCAGCCGGATACGCTGTGGACTAAAACCTTCGGAGGAATCAGTACCGATGTTGGCAGAAGCGTTCAGCAGACCTCGGACGGCGGTTTTATAATCGCCGGATATACTTATTCTTACGGTGCTGGGGGAAGTGATGTCTATTTGATCAAGACTGACGCAGTCGGAGATACCACTTGGACAAAAACCTTCGGCGGAAACAATAGTGATAATGGCTACAGCGTACAGCAGACTGCCGACGGAGGTTATATCATCGCCGGATATACCTATTCTTACGGTGTTGGAAATGATGATGTCTATTTGATAAAGACTGATGCATTCGGCGATACTGCCTGGACTAAAACTTTCGGCGGAAGCTATTGTGATTATGGCGAAAGCGTTCAGCAGACTGTCGACGGAGGCTATATCATCGCCGGATATACCTATTCTTACGGTGCTGGAAATGATGATGTTTATTTGATAAAGACTGACGCAGTCGGCGATACCGCATGGACTAAAACTTTCGGCGGAAGCGATTGGGAACGTGGCTACAGCGTTCAGCAAACCTCTGACGAAGGCTATATCATCGTCGGAAAAACCTGTTCCTATGGCGCAGGATCTTGGGATGTCTATTTGATCAAGACTGACGCTTCCGGCGATACCGCTTGGACAAAAACCTTCGGCGGAAGCTGGGATGATTATGGCTATAGCGTTCAGCAGACTGCTGACGGCGGCTATATCATCGCCGGAGGTACAGAATCTTATAGCATTGGAAATGATAATGTCTATTTGATTAAAACTGACGCTTCTGGCAATCTGCAGTGGTACCGTACCTTCGGCGGAAGCGGTTATGATGTTAGCTATAGCGTTCAGCAGACTGCCGACGGAGGTTATATCATAGCCGGATATACTTGGTCTTATGGCGCTGGAGGCTATGATATATATTTGATCAAGACCGACGCTGTCGGTGATACTACTTGGACTAAAACCTTTGGTGGAAGTGAATATGATTATGGTTATAGTGTTCAGCAGACTTTCGAAGGAGGCTACATCATTACAGGATTTACTACATCTTATGGTGCTGGGCTTGGTGATGTCTATTTAATAAGAACGGCAAGAGAACCACTTCCACCTATAACTATAAACCTCACCCCGCTAAATCCGCCCATACAAATTCCAGCTATTGGTGGAATATTCAGTTTCAATTTAGCGGCGGAAAACACCACCGGTCTGCCCTTAACTATGGATATATGGACTAAGATAAGCTTACCCAGTGTTGGCTCGGTGGGTCCACTGATTTTAGTTGAGGATTTTACTCTACAGCCCAATTACAGTGTGAATCGGGATAGAACACAGGAAGTGCCGGCTAATGCGCCAGCTGGAGAGTATCTCTATTATGGTTACGGCGGTGAATATCCCTGGACGATTGAAGTATATGATTCTTTCGCCTTTATCAAAGAAGGAACTGACAATATCGATCTCGGTTCGGTCGATGATTGGAACTGCTGGGGCGAAGGATTTGAAGGCGAAGCGATTGAATCGTACATTCCAAGTGAAACCGCCCTGCATTCCCCCTATCCCAACCCCTTTAATCCCTCAACAGTCATCAGTTTCGAGCTGAAAGATGCGGGTGAAGTGAGTCTGATTGTGTTTGATGTTCAAGGTCGCGAGGTTCAGTCATTGGTCAACGGTCATCGGTCAATGGGATATCATGAAGCGGTATTCGATGGAAGTGAATTAGCCAGCGGAATATATTTTGCCCGATTAGATGCGGGAGGATTTGCGCAGACGCAGAAATTATTGTTGATAAAGTGAGAAAGTATTAAAGAGAGATTCACAGTGGATTAAGTACATTAAGTGAATTAGACGAGTCTCTTAATCTACTTATACTGAACGACATATTAACTTGCGCGTAACATTTTAGCTTTTTAAAAGGTTGCGCTTAATATTGTCATTCCGGGCGTCCGCCGGAGGCGGACATGACCCGGAATCCAGAGATTCTCTTATGGATTCTGAATCAAGTTAAGAATGACAAAGTGTGGCGGCGCTTTATCAAAACGAAATGATTATTTTCGTTTAGTATAATCACTTAATTCACTGTGAATATTACATCCGCTTAATCCGCTTCATCTGCTGTGAATCATTCATACCTGTCAGGTTACGGACTTCATCCTTGAAACCTGTCAGGAACAAAATCCCCAAATCCCCTAATCTTATAATCCCTCCCTTAATTGTCAGCCGCTGCTTACCATCTGTATCGATTTACTTCATAATCCGCTTCAAGCGGTTATTTTCATGAAATTTCTTGAAATAATCTTTAACTAAATGTATGACTTATGGGTAAAAACCTATATATAGTGGTGTCGAGTCTCCGCACTCGACACATAACTTAATTAATAATAATATGATGCTGTCGACTGCGGAGAGTCGACAGCACTCGATAGGGACTTTTTACACAAGAATCAATGTATATTTAGCGTATCTTATAAAAATAATGATAAAGGATGTCTTTGAGGCGGAATTGATACAACCGGATCACAAATTAATCAAACAATACTATAAAGAAAAGGAAAAGCTCGCCGGTCAGGGCGTTATCCACGAATTAGGCGTCCGCACCGCCTTCTTCAACCTGCTGGCTGATACCGCTAAGCTCTACGGGATGATCCTGATTCATGTGGAGGGGGCGCGCAAGCAGGTCGAAGATAGCGAACGGCAGATTCAAAACGCCAACGCTCATCAACTGGGCGTCCAGCGCGAAATCGACGACCTGAAGCGGATGCTGGCGCCGTCTAAAGCGCCGCTCAGCGCTACGCCGGAAGGCGCAA
>JADHWD010000019.1 GCA_016783645.1 bacterium | reverse complement strand
TTAGTGGTGTCAGACGTCCTCGTCTGACACCAAGCAGCAGAATAAAACTAATATGTGTCAGGTGAGGACACCTGACACCACTCTTAATTATGTGTAATTATCGACAATTTTTTGTCGATGTGACAGCGGTAAGCGCCTAAAACCCAACCCCTAAACCCTGTTTTCAAGATAAATCCTCATGCCGCATTGGCGGCGCCACCAAGCATGAAAATAGTCTCATGGGCGAACACATGGCTTCGCCCCTACAATATTGGATGATTATTCGTAGGGGCAGACCAATGTGTCTGCCCTTCATTCAATAATTTTTTGGTGGGTAAAAAACCCACCCTACTGCTATTTTCCAATTTAAGTAAAATCCTGTTCTATCAGGTTTCAAGGGTGAAGCCCGTATCCTGCCAGTATCGCCTCAATTGTCATTGCGAGAAATCCGCTGTTCGGCGGACGCGCCGGGAATGGATTCCGGACAAGCCGGAATGACGACATTATGGGGAATGTGCTGTCAGGCGTCCCCGCCTGAAAGAAATACGATTTTTATGCTTAGTTGTGCGTCACCTGCACATAATAGTCTATTTAATCAAAATCACCTTTGTTGTCTGATTGAAGTCATCTGCCGTTATATTGATAAGATACATTCCGCTTGCTAAGTCGTCCGCATTCCAGCGGATGATATGCTGACCGGGCTGAAGGCGCTCGTCTATCAGAGTTATCACACGCTGGCCTAATTGATTGTAAACAATAATATTCACCGGGAGTTCTCTATGTAAATACAGCGGGATTATAGTGGAGTTATTGAAGGGATTAGGCGTCACCGGTGATAATGTGATATTCCTCGGAACCACATTTTCATCATCGTCAATCCCCACTATCTGATCGGTCGTTAAATATATATCATCGATGAACCATCCCATATTGGAGGCATATCCGGCGGTGTCGACCACCGAACGGAATCTAATATACAGCGAATCGACATCAAGATAGTCTTCAAGGGAGATCGTCCTTTGAATCCACTGCGGTTCCACGCCTTCAACATAATCGAGCTGTTCCCATCCCGAAGAAGGAGTCTTAACCTCCACCCAGCCGGAATCACCCAGCGGAATCATGAAATACTTGGCATAATATTCCAGGTTCAACATGCTCAAATCATGGGTGTTCCAGGGATTTTTAAGAGACATTATAAATTCTGTCGATAGATTAATTCCGGCGTTTTCACGGTCATGAGCTGAATGGGAGGAGGAATAATAATGCAGATTTTGAATATCCCAGGCGTTTGAACTTTCCCAGTTCAATAATGTCCCTTCAAAATCATCAAATATACTATTAGTGGTCTTTATAAAACTGTATTCGCGGGTTTCCCGAACATTTCCCGCATTGGACGCATCTTCAGCGGAAAACCAGTAATAAAATCTTTGACCGTTCTGCAGATTTCCCCAGGATATAAAAGCAGTGAATGTATCCCCTTCGGTATTATTCAGTTCAAACTCGACCGGCTGACTCCCTTCGCAATAACAGTAACCCTTGACGGAATCTATCCCCAAATTATCTGTCACTAATATATTCGCAATCCCAAAGCCATGCTGAAATACAGTATTCTGTAGAGTGTCTACCACTGTAATTTCCGGCGGGATAGTGTCCGGTCCCACATAGAACTGGTGCAGTTCCGCCGGAGCGTCCGGCGGATGCGTTGTCAAACAGCCGTAAATATCAGCGGCGCTGATGAAATAACTGATAGTCTGCTGATTGAAAGGTCCAGGAATGGCTGCTGAAAATGTGTCCCCGCCCGCAAACTGTAATGGACTTTCCTCAGTGATTTCGCCATCGAGTCCCCAGTAGAGCAGGAGGGAGGCGGAATCGAGCGGCTGTCCCGATGTGATCTCTGCTGTGATAGTGAATGCGGAGGCTAATGTATCCTCTGTATCGCATAAGGGCTCATGGGTGATTATGGGACTAAAATAAGCCGGCTCGATGAATCCCCGTTCGGCGAAATTGCCGATGATTATCTGCCGGTAAGCGGCTTCATTGATATTTATATCAGCGAGGAGAATGGCGTTAGCGGCATCCTCCATCGTGGCGCCGTTTCCCAAATAATAATGATGCTGAAATACTATCATATCCCATATCTCTACATTTGGAACATCATACCATACATCGATCAACCCCGCCGACCATAACTGCCCGGCATCGTGAATCTCACTACCGGCGTTTTCAGGGTAATGATACGGCATATTGAGCCACCGTCCGGCCCAAAACTGATTATGCCCGTCCCAGGTGAACACCCATTCCGGATGAAAATCGGGATTAATTGTCAGGCTGTAAGTCCCGGCGATATAATCCCCGAATCCTTCGCCCATCGCCCCGGTATGCCCGCCGCTCCAGCCCGGCAGAATATCCCATTGTATCGCATGACCGTACTCATGAATGATGACATCGGCGTCTTCAGCATCGTCAACTCCCCCGAAACCGAAGGTTATAACTCCAGTCATAGGCGAAAACCAGGAATTGTCCTCCGATGTCCCGTTGACATTGCATTCTTGCGGACGGTTGACGATATCATAGAAACCCAATGACTGGATATAGCGCTGGTAAGTGTCTAAATGATAATATGTGTTGACTTCTTCAAATCTATCGTCCTGGCGGTAATAATAGAATTCCGGAGAAGATTCCTGCGCGCGGTTAGCGGTGGGAGCGGTGGAGGCGTATGCCCCGTCCAGATAGTAAAAACCGCCGATTGTGTCATCGAGTTCAAGTAGAACTGTATCCGAATAGCATTCAAGCGGGATAGCCGAATTCATGTCGTTGTTGTCAACCAGCGCATTGGATTCAATAGCGGTCTTAGGGTCAGGGATGAATACTCTGCCATGCCCATTGACGGAAAACCGGCGCAAATCCTGCTTCGATAGTATCGCCCCGGCCGCCGCATCGACTAATATCTCCCAATCCCCTAAAGGCGAATTCGCCGGTATCAGCCAGCGGTACACTAACTTGTAAGATTCCGCGGTTTCCGCGATATATAAATCATGGGATAACTCTCCCCGCAAATCGTTCAGGTCAATCTCGGATGATATCGCCGCCCGCCCTTCATCGCTGATTAATCGCTCATCTATAATAAAATCCATGATAGGATATATATTATTGAAAACGCCGGATATATATCCTTCCCGGTCAAGGTTCATTACCAATTCGCCGTGCAGAACCGGAATCCCCTTGTAATACTGCCTATATCTGCGGTGAGTTATATCATGAATACTTCTTTCGGAATGAAGTCTCAACTCATTGTCCGCATCCTTCAATCCTAAATATCTGCCGGCTTTTCTTATAAAATCCGTTTCGCTGATCCGCTTATCCGGGTAATAACGCTGAAGGATATTTCTATCACTGTCCCAGCGCGATGACAGCGGCGAGATGGAATTTTGTGTTAGATAATTTCCATTTCCCATCGACGATTGATTAGTATGCTTCGCAAATATTGTCACAGGGAATGAAAATATGAATAATATGATGAATAATCTTTTTAACATAATATGAATATTCTGCCGGTCATCTGCGTGTTTTATGATGATTATAATCCCCCTTAGTCCCCCTTTAAAAAAGGGGGAAACCTATCCCCCTTTACTAAAGGGGGGAAGGGGGGATTATTTTATGATTATAATTAATGTCGCTTTTTATAACATAATCAAGACTTATGGGTAAAAACCTATATATGATGGTGTCGAGTCTCCGCACTCGACACATAACTTAATTAATAATAATATGATGCCGTCGACTACGGAGAGTCGACAGCACTCGATAGGGACTTTTTACACAAGAATCAATCAAATATAACTATTTACTTTCGCCTCTTCGTCTAAAATCTGCTGGACGGTGAAGTGAATTATCTTCAAACCCTCTTCATTATTAGCTCTTTCAATTTCCCTTACAGCGTCTTTAGTGTATTCCAAGGCTACGAAGAATCCTAAAGTCCTATGGTCACGGCGCATCGCTGTTTCGAAATTGTCGATATCAGGTCTTCCGGCCTTATGCTGTTTCACCTGCACCGGTATCCGCTTATCCATTTCACCAAACAGATCCTTCCCTTCTTCTTTGCGGAGGGATACATCGTCCACCGGATAGATATAGCCGTCGATACCCATATCGCCGACTTTAGCGGCGGAGGGGATGCCGCCTAAAGCGTTGACCGCCCAGTTTTGGAATTCAAAGGGTGGATATTTTTTCAGTTCATTCCAAGTTTTAGGCAGATCTCTCACTACAAAATCTCTTCCCTCTTTTAAACCGCATACATCTTTTAGCCTTTTCGCCATCACCCGGCAGGCGGTGGGCGATATATCGATACCTATCCATTTTCGGCCTAATTGCTGAGCCGCCACTAAAGTAGTCCCGCAGCCGCAGAAAGCGTCCAGGATGACATCATCCGGATTGGACGAAGCCTTGATGATTCTATCAAGCAGTTTCAAAGGTTTTTGAGTAGGAAATCCTAATCTTTCCTCTTTTTTTCGGACTATAGAAAACTCCCAAACATCTTGAACAGGTTTTCCAGGTTTGGCGTATACTTTTTCTTTCTTATGGCTTCTGAGACTGCTAATCTTGTATCTTCTGCCTTCTTCATCTATGTGATTATATCTTCTAAGAGTAGCTTCGCTATAAGGAACATAGAGTCCGGAACCAGTAAAAGTGAACTTTTTACTTTTAGTATAAAAGAATATTGTATCATGTTTGCGGGGAAAACAATATTTGGGAGCCGAATTACCGGGATAGTACCAGATCAATTCATTCTGCATATTATTAAATCCGAACATCTGGTCAAGTTTGATTTTAATATAATGCGAAGCGTGCCAGTCGCAGTGATAATAAAAACTGCCTGTCGGTTTTAGCACCCTGACTAATTGCACTAACCGGGGAGTCATCCAGTTGACATAATGTTCAGCGGCCCCGAACCGGTCTTCAAACGCCCTTTTCTCCTTAGTATCGCCCCAAAACACCTCGTAGTTACGGTTGGAATTGAAAGGCGGATCGATATAAATCAGGTCGATAAAGTTCTCCGGCAGTTTCTTGAGCTGATTCAGGCAATCGCCGCAGTATATAACCGAGGTTTTAAGGGAATTGTTCATACACCAAAATAGGGTAAAGGGTAAAGAAAAAAACTAAAAAGTTGTCATTCCCGCGCAGGCGGGAATCCAGGCAATTTGATATATACTATTTTCATGCTTTGGTACACGCCTCAGGAGTATGAGGATTTATCCTCATGTCTTACTGTGCTGTCGACCCTATGCGGTCGATAGCATGTCTTTAAAATACAAGTATATGGTGCCGGCTGCGGAGAGTCGACACCACTCAATTTTTATTGTTTTCTTCATTCTCGGACAGACTACTGAGTCTTGAGTCCTGAGCCAAAAGTCCAAAGTCTCTATTTCATTGTTCCTATCAAATTATCAATATCATCAATCCCCTTCTCATTCAAATATCTTTCCATATCATCAATGACTTCCACCGCCAACCTCGGATTCTTGTAAGTGCCGGAGCCTATCTGCACTGCCGCTGCCCCCGTAATCATATATTCCAAAGCATCTCTGTAATTCATAATACCGCCGCAGCCGATTAAGGGAACATCTACCGCTTTACGAACCTGGTACAGTTTCGCTAAATTGACCGGTTTTATCCCCGGGCCGGAATAACCCGCTAACGCTGATGGAATCCTCGGTTTCCTGCTTTCGATATCCACCGCCATCCCTAACACTGTATTTGCCACTGTCAAAGCGTCGGCGCCGCCTTCGACCGCCGCCTGCGCTAAACTTCCTATATCATAGACATTGGGCGTTAATTTCACTATCAGGCATTTGTCAGCTGCTTCCCGGCATCTTCGGGTGACTTCAAGTAAAGTCTCAACATCGGCGCCGAAAGCCATACCTTCCTTCTCAACATTGGGGCATGATACATTCAACTCGTATGCGGAAATCCCCTTCTCGTTCTCCAATATCTTAATCACTTCCGTATATCCCGCAACATCTGCGGAGGCAATATTGGCGATTACTGTAGCCTCGTAATCTCTCAGTATCGGCAGTTTTTCTGAGATGAAGCGGTGGACGCCGATATTCGCCAGCCCTATCGAATTCAGCATACCATAGGGCAGTTCCCATATTCGGGGAGCGGGGTTGCCGGCGCGGGGCTCCATCGTCAATGTCTTGGTAACAATTGCACCCAACTTCGATATATCGAGCAAAGAGATATACTCATCACCATAGCCGAAAGTCCCGGAAGCGGTCATCACCGGATTTTTCAGAGTGAGCGATCCGATTTTTACTTCTAATTTATTCATATCATCCATGTCCTCTCATCCAAATCTTTAAAGTCGAACACCGGCCCGTCTTTACAGACCAGTTTGTATCCGTTCTTCATCGGAATTGCGCAGCCCTGGCAGACGCCCATACCGCAGGCCATGCGGTTTTCCAGGGAAAACTGACCGTCCAGCCCCTTTTCCAGCATGAATTCATACAGCGCTTTCAGCATCGGAGCAGGCCCGCAGGCGTAAATTTTGGGATTATCCTCCCATAATTTCGACTGCGCTTTAAGCATATCCACCACTGTTCCCCTGAAACCTTCGCTCCCGTCATCGGTGGATACTATCACTTTCTGCCTGATATAATCGGTTTCAGCTATGGGGATTTCACTCTTAGTTTTAGCGCCGATTACGAAGCGGATTCTTGTTCTTTCATCTCCCCAGAAACTCGCCTGTTCAACCGCTTTGTCCAATCCCAAATGCGGCTGGCGGAAATACTGCCTGCGGGTCATTCTTTTATACAGGAACTTTAATGGCGCCACACCCACACCGCCGCCTATCAACAGCGCTCCATTCAAATTTTGAAAATCGAATCCCCGCCCTAAAGGACCTAAAATATTCCATTCCGTTTCATTTTTAACTAATTCCGCTGTCCCTCTGCCAACCACTTTAACTAAAATCTCTAATCCGTCTTCAGCTTCCTGAATCGAGAATGGTCTTCGCAGGAAAAATGATTCTCCCGGATCCGCCTCCACAAACTGCCCCGGCTGGGAATAGGAAGCGATGATTTCACTATCCAGTTTGAAGATGTACAGTCCCGGGAAAATTTCTTCTTTATGTTTTACTTTAGCTTTTTCTAAGAAGGGAGCCATGATATTATTATTCCAATTTGAACTTAATCTCCACATCGATTCTGACCGGCACCGGCTTAGTCCGCGCCTTCCCCGATTCATAGGTCAGCATCTCCGCCACTTGTAATGCGATTTCGCCGAATTCATACCCTTTGGGAACCTCCTTCTTTATCTCCATATCATAAGGATAGCCGTATCTATCGACCACCAGAGAAACGATGACATAACCATTCTTACGGGCGCTCAATGCGCTTTGAGGATAAAGATTATTTGAAATAATCAGCCGGGAAATCGCGGCGCTGTCTTCCAGCGCTCTGGCGGATTGAGTGACTTCCTCCGGCAGATAGACCCGCTCTCCTTCTATAGAGCCGGCTTGTCTTATCGGCTCTTCAGTCTCCCCGCTCCCTGGACGGGAGGAGGAAGTTTGACGGCTGGAAGATCCGCTGGCGGTAGTTCTCTTCTTGGCGGCTGCGTACAATGAATCATGCGGGTAATTCGCAACAATGGAATTGAGAATTTCTACCGCAACGCTGTCCTGTTTCATTATCTTTTCGGCTATATAAGCTCGAGCGAACATCGCTCTGGGAGCGTATGGTGAATCCGGATATAATGAATCAACTTGAGCGTATAGATTCCACGCTGTCATCGGTTCTTTATCGTTGTACAGTTTTTGTTCAGCCTGCACAAACAGTACTTTGCCGGAATCGACCAGCGTTTCAACTAAGGGAAGATTTAACCTTCGCCTGGCGGAATTGGCGTACTTGGTGTCTCCGAATTTATCCACTAATATCCGGTTAAGCGAATCCGCCTTTTGATTTTCACCAATATCTCTTGCGATATAAGCCATCAAGAATACTGATTTGGAAGCCAATTCATAATCAGCGCTGTCAGCCAGCGTGGACAGTATCTGCCATGCCGAATCTGATTTATTGAAATGAATATGCCAGATTTCCGCCAGCTGGTATTTAAATTGACGGATTCTCTCATATTTATCCGAAATACGCTTCATGACCGCAGCAGTATCTGTAGCAGCCGGTTCCGTGCCCGCTAACTTCGGAGCTGATTCCAATATTTTTTTTAGTTCATCTCCCGAAAGGGAGTCAGGCATGCTTGCAGCGCTGTCCCCCATTAAGCTCATCATCGAAGAATCCGGGAAACTCTCTTGATAAACGGATGAATCTGATTGCAGCGAGTCCGATTCCAGCTCCAAAATCTCACTTATTTGATATTCACCGGAATCAGGTTCATCTGGAGAAGAATATATCGAAGTATCCTCTTCAATCACTTCAAGTGATTCTCCGATAGAAGAATTTTCCGAAGAATCCGCCGTTGTCGAATCGGTTTTCACACTCTTCAGAGAATTTTCATCTTTCTCTATCAATTTTAACAGGCTGTCGATACTTGAAGTGACCGCTTTCCAGTTATTCAAGACTTCTCGGGCGTCTTTAGCGGAATCGGCGAAAGGCGAATCGCCTTTTTCATTAATGGTCAGGTTGAATAATACCCGGGCGGAATCGAAATCACTTCTTGCGTCCCGCTGAAGGACCGCTAAATTGTAATAGGCTTGAGCGGATTCATTCGTCCGTTTATTCTTCTCCGCAACCTGCAGGAATTCTTTCTCCGCTTTATCTATGTTCCCTATAAAATAATCTATCTCCGCCAGTTGAAGTTCAACTTGAGGGAAATATTCATACATTTTATCATCATCACGGATATCTTGGAAAATTTTCTCCGCCGCATCATAATCACCCAGCAGGCGTTTTGTCAATCCCCATTTATGCCGGCATTGGAAACGGATTTCCTTATCGCCTTTGCGGTACCGCGACGCCTTCTTATAAGCTTCCGAGGCTGATTGGTAATCCTTCAATTCATAATAACATTCACCTTCTTTATAGAATGCCTCCCGTTTGACCGTTTTATCTTTGGAGTTTTCGCCTAATTTCTTATATAAAGCCGCCGCTTGAGAATATTTCTTTTCGGATAATAATAATTCTCCTAAAGCGGATCTCGCTTTCACCCGGATATCTTCATCTTCACTGAGATTGGCTAACGAAGTGAGAACTTCATCCGCCCGGTCCTTGGTGTTATTTTTTATAAGACTCAAGCCCAGATAAAGCTTCACTTCTTCCAGGAAATCAGCATTGGGATAGTTCGATATCAACTCCTCAAATTTGCGCTGAGCTTTGGGATACTGCCCTATCTTATAATAGCATTTTCCCATTAAGAAAAGCGCATCATCGATATATTTGGAATTAGGATAGAATTCCGGCACTTTCGCCGCGGTGTCAATCGCTTTCTGATAATTCTGAGTATTCAGCCGTCCGGTGGTGTTGTCCTTGTTCTCTTTTTCCGCTTTCCGGTAAGATTTCTTAGCATTGTAAAAAGTGTTGTAATAAGCGCATCCCGGCAGCAGAACGCTGAATGCGAAGGCGGCGCAAAGAGATATTATGAATATCTTGAATTTCACTTAATTATAGCCTCGACTATTTGAGGTAAAACTTCACCTGTTTTAGCTTTGATATAGTAATCCGTCGATTGTGTCAAGGGGGTAGTTTCGGGATTGATTTCAAGCAGGACTGCACCGGCTTTCTTAGCGGCGACGGGCAGCATGGCGGCGGGATAGACCACCGCCGATGTCCCCAATGATAAGAAGAAATCGCAGGTTTCCGCCGCTTTAAATGCGCTCTCTAATATGCTCCCCGGAAGCATCTCACCGAACCATACCACATCGGGGCGGATCATCCCGCCGCAGGAACATTTAGGTACTTTTCCCCCGCCTAAAGTCAGATGTTCATCGTTGTACTGCTTCTTACAATTGATGCAGAAATTCCGCCTGATATTACCATGCAGTTCCAGAATATTTTCCGAACCGGCTATTCGGTGCAGATTATCGATATTCTGAGTTATCAAAGTGAACACCGGAAATAATTTCTCCATCTTCGCCATCGCATAATGTCCGGCGTTGGGTTTCACTTTAGACATCAAATCCTTGCGGTGTTCATACCATTCCCAAACCATATCGGGATTGCGCATGAAAGCGTCAAAATTGGCGAGTTCTTCGGGCTTGAATTTTTTCCACATCCCCTCCTCGCCTCTGAAAGTAGGTACCCCGGATTCAGCGGATACTCCCGCTCCCGTTAAAACCGCAACTTTCTTTGAAGCTTTCAGTCTTCTAATAAGGCTTTCATCGATCATCACATCTCCTTTAAGCGGTGTTTATTTATTAAACGAAGAGAACTATCAATAGTTTCAACAATTGTCATTCATACATCTTCGGCGAACAATGAAGCATGAAAATAGTATCAAGGGCGACCGCAAGGGTCGCCCCTACATTCCCGGATATATGTGGTGTCATGCGTCCCCGCATGACACTAAGTTATTGTTTATATTATGTATGGTGTCGACTACGGAGAGTCGACACCACATTGAACTAAACCCTAAACCCTAAACCCTAAACCCTATTTTCAGAGTAAAGAATATCGAATATCGAACAAGGAACAAGGAATTATGAAGTGAATCCTGATGCGCCGGCGGCGCACCACCAAGCATGAAAATCGGATTTCTGTCAAGTGCCTGGATTCCCGCCTTCACGGGAATGATATATTGGCGTCAAGCTCTTCATTATTCCTTATTCGATGTTCCTTGTTCGATATTCGCATTTTCTTGACCCTTGATCCCTAACCCTTGACCTTATTTTCACAGTAATAAAATAATCCTCTTAAATATTAGATGCAAAATTTTAGCATTAACATAAACCTCACCCTTATTCATCATTCCGTCCGCTGTACGGCGGATCCGGAATTGGCTGACATATTTGTGGTGTCGACTCTCCGCAGTCGACACCTTTGATTTTAGATTTTAGATTTGTGATGATGGTGATAAGAAAAAATTCACAAGATATTAAAGCTATTAAAGCTATTTTTCTGTTCCGGTAGGTCTTGGCTGCGATTAGTCCGCCAATCGGCGGATGACCTGCCGCAACAATCAACATCACCATCATTACCAGTGAATCTTATCTGCTTAATCTGCTTAATCTGCTGTGAATTTTTATCCCCTTTCCCCCTTGAAAAAATTTTTCAAATTTTTTCCTAAAATACTTGACATTTATTAAAAATATTAGTATATTAAAAAAGCCAAACCGATAGCTCTTTTTTTATGTGCGTAGCCCTTGTTAGGGGCAGACTCTCTTTCACTACACACATATGGGTGAATGGAAACATTCGCCCCTGAAAGTCAATGTGTGTAGTGCACAGGGAGTTATTGGTTTGGCGATAAGTAACACCCGAAAACTTTCAGGGGTTTTTTGTTGCCGTTTTTAGCCTTCAGAATATCACACCGCAAAAGACTCCTGAGGAAATATAATCAAATCCTAACAAATTTTGTATGATTTTATTTATTTGAAAAACCAAGCAAATTCACAGGCTATTAAGGCAATGAGAATAGCTTTAATATAGCCTTAATCTTCCGCCAGTCGGCGGACTGTGAATCTTTTTTTTCACTATAATTTTTATTGTACTAAACTGTTACCAAATTTTAAGGAGGTTACAATGCTAAAGCTGACTATTTAATGGTATCGGTATATTGGTATTTGTCTATTGATATTCAACGAATAGCAAAAAAATCATTAACAAATTTTAAGGAGATTACGATGAAAAAATTATTCATCGCACTAACAGCATTAATGCTGTTGTCAATTACCGGTGTAGCTCAGCAGGTCTTTTTCGACGACTTTGAGGACGGCAACGCAAACGGTTGGACAGTCGTTGAAGGAAGTTGGGGAATCATTAGTCCCGGATCCGGGGGGAGTAATTACTGCTATGGAACAAGCGATATGATAGCTGTATCGTATCCCACCGATTTCTCCGCCGCTTTCTTTATTTTAGAGGTCGATTTCTGGATTGATAATGAGAGCAGTGGAAACTTTGATGTGGAATTCAATTATCAGGACGAAAACAACTACTATATGCTTGACCTCGCGGACCCGGAAAGTGATGACCCCAATACTCGTATTTACCGGTATGTTAATGGTGTCATGACCATCATTGCGGAAACACCTAACATAACTCAAATGCCCGCTTGGCATCATCTGAAACTCGTTCGTGACACTAACTACGATATTGTAGTTTATTTAAACAACGATCCTGTTCCACACTTATCGGTTAACGATGGGGAATTGACTGATGATTCAGAGATACGTTTTCGCTTCTATGCCGGCGGCAAAATCGATAATGTCGATTTGCAAGGTGATGAGCATTGGATAGAGGTCACCTATCCCAATGGTGGTGAGCAATGGGAAATTGGTGTTGACACGCCCACAATAACCTGGAATCATTCGGGCAATTTCGATACTTTTGATCTTTGGCTCTCTCGTGATGGTGGTATCAACTGGGAATTCTTAGACAAGGGTCTTTATGGATTTGCTATTGATTGGACCTGGAATGAGGGCGTAGGAGGTCCACCTTCTAACGATTGCTTAGTTAAAGTAGTGGGACATTATGCAGGTGGAGAAACATTCGATAGCAGCAACAATGTTTTTCAAATCTTTGGAGACCATTGGATAGAATTAACCTATCCCAACGGCGGTGAAGTCTGGCATATAGGCATAGGTGATACAACTACGATCAGATGGACGCATTCATGGAATTTTGACTCATTTGATGTTTTGCTTTCGCTCGATCGTGGAATTGTCCCTACTTATGATACCTTAGTGACAGGATTATTGCCTCACGCCGTTGATTGGTGTTTTAATGCACCTCTTCAATTTCCACCGTCAGATTCATGCGTGGTCAAGGTAGTGGGGTATTTTGGAAGTGATTATGTTTATGACAGAAGCGATGATTATTTTTCCATCGAAGAAAATAATGATGTTGATGAAATCACATCATTAGCTTTGCCTTATGAATTTGCTCTCTATCCTCCCTATCCCAATCCCTTCAACCCGGAAACGGTATTGACTTTCGACCTGTCGAAAGCGGGGCAGGTTTCGCTGATTGTCTATGACATTCAGGGCAGGGAAGTTGCGCGATTGGTGGATGGATTCCAGCCTGCGGGGATGTATCAGCGGACATTTGACGGGTCGGAATTGTCAAGTGGTGTCTATTTCGCCTGCCTGAAGGCAGAAGGCTTCAGCCAGACGCGGAAGATGCTGCTTATCAAGTAGCTGCGAGTTTCGAGCTTCGAGTTTCGAGTTATGTTCAATTGATAGTCTACGATGTTTCGGGCAGGGAAGTCGCTCGCTTGGTAGACGGTTTCCAGCCCGCGGGGATATATCAGCGGACATTTGACGGGTCGGAATTGTCCAGCGGGATGTATTTTGTTCGGTTGACGGTCGATCCGCCGAACGGCGGACAGGCTAGTCAGTCGATGGTGAGGAAAGTGGTGCTGATGAAATAAAGAAGTGAGAAAGAAAGAAAATAATTCACAGGTAATGAAGGTAATTAAAGGTAATAGATTCACAAGCCATTAAAGCTATAGCGTCAGGTCACACCCGCTGTACAGCGGTCAAGACCTGACGCAACATTTAAATCCACTTAATTACTTAATTCACTGTGAATCTTTATCTGCTTAATCTGCTTAATCTGCTGTGAATCTCTTTTCGTTTAATTCGTTGTGAATCTTCTTTACTTTTCTCCCCTGTCAGGTCATATCAGCCGTACGGCTGATTGAAACCTGACAGGAACAATAGCCTTAATAGCCATAATAGCCAGTGAATATTAATCCGTTTAATTCGTTGTGAATCTTCATAAAAAAAGCCGCCTAAAATCAGGCGGCTTTTTCCATAGCATTTATTAAATCACTTCATCAATAGCATCTTCTTCGTCAAATTAATCCCGTCCCCTTGCAGGCGGGCGAAGTACAAGCCGGAAGCCAAACCTTCACCATTGAAGTTCACTTCATGCAGTCCCGCTGACAACAATCCATCCGCTAACAGCACAACCTGCCGCCCCTGAACATCATATACCGCAAGTTTCACCTGACCCGCATCCCGCAGTTCGAAACTGATAACAGTTGCGGGATTAAAGGGATTGGGATGCGCTCTCAACATGGAATAACCAGTGACATTGGAAGCGGCGGTTTCTTCGCCGAATCCTTCGAAGCTTTCGCCCCAGCTCTTCCAATCGGAGACCAATTCTCCACCATCTGAAACCGCGAGTTTTTCAAATTCAAAGAAGCTTGTGTGAATGATGGAATCGGGGTAATCACCGATATATGCGTTATAAGTGTATAATCCGGCGGGCGCGTTGGCGGGAACCGCCTGCGATCTTAAACGATAAGGCGACGCCCCGGTCTGCACATTAAAAGGACCCGCATTAATCACAGGTCCATACTGCGCTCCGCTGGGAAGGTAGATAAAAGTCCAGATATCCACCACCGCCACCGTGGAGCTATTGTTTGAAACCCCGATTTCAAATTCAAAGGCACCGCCGTTTGCCGGAATAGTAATCGGCGGATTCTGCGGATTCAATATCACGGTCACCGGAGGAGCCGCTGAAATATTTTCGCCGATGATGTAAAAATATACCTCGCTGGCGCCGCTGGTGGAGAATGTGGAAACTGTCCTCATATCCGCCACTATCACATTGCCGTTCAAATCTTCGATACTGAAATCGCCCTCAGCCGGAAGCGAAGCGGGATTCCAATCCACCACCGCAGTGCGGGATATCGGCGGCACAACATTACCGTTGGGATCGATATGCAGTATCCAAGTGAAATCGGTAACCGCATTGGCGATATACATATTATAATAAGGCCCATTCCAGTTTTCATCGTACAAATCAGTCCAGACCATATATTGCGGCGGAGGGGGAGGCGCGGGAATATAACTGCTGGTGTTATCGCCGCCGATATTGACAGTGAAAATATTAGGCGCGCTGCCGGTTTCACCGGTAACCGTCACCGGCATTTCCCAAATCTGGTCAAGGTCATCAACAAGACGATTGGAATTTCCCTTACCCATTCCGGCGGGAGGAGCGACGGTAATCTGAGTGACATTGCTGTTCAAATTCATCCAGTAACCGTATTCCGGCTGTAACTGGTCTTCCGCTGAAGCCATCATATAGGTTGAACCATTGAACCAATACATGACTACTATTCCACCGGCGGGAGTAGTCGATGCGTAAGCCGTATCAAGCACACTGCCCTTCAATTCCCAAGGAGGAGACACTGTTGAACTATACGAATTAAACGGCGCGCCGGTAATAGTTCTGGCGACAGCTGAAGGCACATAAAGCCAATAACCCACTCCGGGGTCGAGAGCGTTCACCAGCTGGTATGTTCCTGAAGGTCCGCCGGTGTATTCGTAAGCGGCGGTGGCGGTGGGGAACAGAGCCGCTAAACTGTTATCCGCAGGCGTCACGCCGAGTGATATTAAATTCCAGTTGGCGTTGAGTTCAAATTCTTGAGTGGCGGAGGATCCCGAATCGAACCAATTGAATATATTCTGCAGGACATCCGCCCTTGAAGCCGCTACGGGAGTGGTGGCAACCGCTTCGAGAGGAAATGCGAAGAAGCACAGTTTATAACCGCCTTCATATCTGATGGCGGCGATTTTTCCGCTCGCCGGGTATCGGAAAGTGGTGACCGCGCCGGTTGACAAGATTAACGCGTCGCGGGAAGTGGCGTTGCCCGCCGCGCCCGCTGCGCCGATGGTGAATAATGTATCGCCATTGCCGACTGGATCGCCCACGGTTCCGTAAGTTAAAAATTCGGTTATTCCGCTGACATCGAATTGGCAGTGCAGGTAGTCGACCATGAATGAACTTGCGCCTAACTCCTGTGCGATATTCTGCCCGGTTAAGATGAGATTTCTTCCGGTGTCGAGATAGCTTTCAAGTATTGTTTGTTCGGTTGGACTTAAAGTATTGACAGTGGCGTTTCCGGTTTCCCAAATCACTGTATCATAGCGCAATATCTCATCCTGGGTCAAAGCCGCTTCAGCCTGCACCCATACATCGCTGAATATATCGAGCGTCTGCAGCGACTGCAGGTAGAAGGATTGATACCCCGCGCCTTCATCATCCGCCACTATCAATAACGGCGGTCTCCCTAATTCAATCTCGATGATTATTTCCGATTCATAACCGCCGTCGCCGGTGATGGTGAGAGTGAAATCAGTCCAATGGGGTTCGCAGGTTCCTACATCGAACACATAAGGATTACTTGCATTGCTGTTCACAGCGCCGGGCAGCATATCACCAAAGAAAAATGTACCATTAGTGATAGTTACAGCGGGATCATCGCAGGAGATTGTTCCATAGATGTTCTCACCGATTTGAGCGTTAATCGAATTCTGGATTGTTACCTCCAATTCGACAGTTTCGCCCGGGTCGGCGCGGCCGTCGCCGTTGCCGTTATCTATTATCGCAAAATCGGTCATCGCTATGCTGGGAGCGCTGATCATCAGCAAAGCGTTCAGCATATTCACTCTGCCGTAGCCCAGCCGTCCGGCGTATGACGGATTATACATATCGATATTATCACAGGATACGCATAACACAGTTTCCACTTCCGCCGGAGTCAAATCCGGGGCTACGCTTCTGATCATCGCTACTACCCCAGCGGCGATGGGAGAAGACATAGATGTGCCCGACCACCATTGACCGCCATAACCCCCGCCGTAAGTGGTAGACCAAATATCGGTGCCCGGGGCGCAGACATCCGCATTACCGTCGCCCGCTGTGATGCTGTAATTGGAAAAACCGGCTTTAGTGTTTGAGGGGGTGGTGGCGACTACAGCGATAACATGATTGTACTTTGATGGATAATGATCATAAGGCGGAACCATCGAGGGCGGAGTGGTATTTCCGGCGGAAGCGCATATAACCGATCCCGCCTGCCAGGCGTCGGTGATCACATTCTGTTCGGTCTGACTGGACCAAGTGCCACCCCAGGATAGGGATATGACATGCGCGCTGTTATCCCCGGCGTATTCAATACCTTGATATCCCGCTTGAATATAGCCGCCGTAACCACACCTCAAAGTCATTAGACTGCAGTTGAAACCGGTGCCGGATACTCCTGTGGCATTATCTGTGACTGCGGATGCGTCCCCGGCGCAGTGAGTGCCGTGTCCGACGGTGCCGCCCGGATCGTCATCATTGACCCAGTTATCGCCGTCGATAAAATCCCAGCCCCAGAAATCATCGGGATAGCCGTTGCCGTCAGTGTCAAGACCATCCCAATCATACCAGTCTATGATGCCGTCACCATTACAATCCTCCCCCAAATTTTGCCACATATTATCCACCAGATCGGGATGGTCGATATCTATCCCGCTGTCCACAATACCGATTACAATGGTGGAATCACCGTGAGAAAGATCCCAAGCGCTGTCGGCTCTTATATTGAATATATGCCAGCAATAATTGAGCAGAGGATCATTGGGGGTATAATCATATTTTCTCACCGGGTCCGGCTCGATATATTCGATCTCTTTCAGATTAGTCAAAGCGTCCACTATTTCCCGCACCGATACTTCCGGAGGGAAATGCAGGCGGTAGATATTGGATAAATTGATCAAGACGGGACTGTTCGGTTTCGACCTGTGCGGGAACACTTTGTTCAATTCCAGGAAGCGGTAATTCTGCGATAATTCATCGAATTCCGCAATTCCGATGCTGACTACTCCGTCGGTGAGTTTTACTTCAGGCTGTCCGAAATCCTCGCTGAATTTTATCAGCGCCTTTCCCGGCTGGTATTCATCCGGCGGCGGGAAAGCGAATCCGGCGCTCAATAATGCAAAAATTGCAATGACAGTCAGAAAACGAGTCATAATTGTCACTCCATAGACAGTTTATTAATATAATTTATAAAAGTTACAAATAATTGAAGATAAATACAATTTTTCAGAAGCGTGATTTTAAATTTTCGGAGTTTCGCTGTTTTGGGTAGTGTCCCTATATAGTTGTTTTATAGCATTGAATTCGATATTATGCTGATTCGAAAATAAAAAATGGTAGGTCGGGGGCTTGTCCCCCGACAAATTGTGCGGGGGGATAAACCCCCCGCCTACCATAACAATTATATAAGGACACCACCAAATAATTGACATCGTTGTTAATTAACCGATTCCGGACAAGCCGGAATGACGGTATTGTTAGTGGTCGATCATTTAAAATATCCGCTTCATCCCAATCAAAAATGAAGCAAATACTTGCTTTTTTGCTCAATCTATGTTTAATTATAGATAATACAGCTGACTTACAATAATTGTACCACTTCTAAACGATGGAATTGTTTCATCAAAATGGTAAAACGCCTGTATCAGCTCCTTTAGCCGAAAGGATGCGTCCTTCGTTATTGGAGGAATTCGCCGGCCAGCGGCATTTATTGGATTCCGGCGGCATTCTGCGGGATTTGTTCAAGAAGGGCGGGATTATCCCCTCTATGATATTCTGGGGCGAACCCGGCTGCGGTAAGACCACCCTCGCCAGACTGATAGCTCAGCGTGAAGATATTGAGTTGAAGGAACTTTCGGCGGTGGAATCCGGAGTCAAAGAATTGCGGGCGGTGATCAATTACGCCCGCAATATTATACGATTGAACGGGCGCAGGACTATTGTTTTCATCGATGAGATACATCGTTATTCCAAATCCCAGCAGGACGCTTTACTGCGGGCGGTGGAAGAAGGTGTGGTAACATTGATCGGCGCCACCACGGAAAATCCCTCCTTTGAAATCATCCCGCCGCTGTTATCGCGGGCGAGGATATTGCGGTTTGAATCCTTGACTTTCGAGGAATTAGACAGCATTTTAAACCGCGCTTTAGTCAATGATAAAATCCTGAGTGAGAAACAGGCAGAACTGCATGATGAAGCGCGGGAGACGCTGATCCGCCACAGCGGCGGCGACGCCCGTATCATGCTCAACGCTTTGGAAATCGCGGTGGAATTAGCGGAAGTGTCCGAGAACGGAAAGCGGTTAATCGATGAATCAGCGGCGCTGCAGGCTTTGCAGAAAAAATCGGTCTATCATGATAAAAAGGGTGATTACCATTACGATTTGGCTTCCGCTTTCATCAAATCGATGCGCGCCAGCGATCCTGACGCCGCAATGTTCTATATGGCGAGGATGTTAGCCGGCGGCGAAGATCCTAAGTTCATCGCCAGGCGCATGATAATCCTCGCCTCCGAAGATATTGGTAACGCCAATCCTAACGCTCTCTTATTAGCCGCCGCCTGCTTCCAAACCGTTAGCGTGATAGGGATGCCGGAAGCGAGGATAATATTAGGGCAGACCTGCGCTTATCTGGCGTCAAGCCCCAAATCCAACGCCTCCTACAAAGCTATCAATTCCGCTATGGAAGACGCATTGAAACATCCGGATATTTCCGTCCCTTTGAAACTGCGCAATCCGGTCACAGCGCATATGAAAGCCTGGAATTACGGCAAAGAATATAAATACCCCCACAGCTATCCCGGGCATTTCATCGAGGATGACTGTCTGCCGGAGGAATTGAAAGATAAAATATATTATGATCCCACAGATATCGGGGCGGAACAGCAGATTAAACAACGATTAGAAGAATGGTGGTCGAAACGAAGGAAACAGCGTCATGAGTAAAACCGCATTATCGACAGTTATCATTACTATTTTGGGATTGTTATTCCGGATGGAATCAGGTTCAGCGATCACAATCCGCGTCCCGGCGCAATACCCGGATATACAGGCGGGTATTAACGCCTCCTATGACGGAGACACGGTATTGGTGGCTCCGGGAACATATACCGGCGAAGGTAATTATGACATAAGTTTTTCCGGACGGGAAATCGTACTAATCTCTGAAGCCGGCGCGGAAGCGACCATCATCGACGCCTTAAGGATGGGAAGAGGGATTATATTCAATACCGGTGAAGATGAATCCTCTGTTCTCGAAGGTTTCACCATCCGTTTAGGATACAATGAGACCGAATATTACGGCGGCGGGATATACTGCAGTTACTCTTCTCCCACAATCAGAAATAATATCATCAGCCAGAGCTACGCTTATTACGGCGGCGGCATCGGACTCTATCATTCCTCGCCTATGATCGAAAACAACATCATCGAAGATAACACCGGGAATAGAGGCGGCGGGATCGCCGTATATTATAACTGCTATCCGTTGATCAGAAATAATATCATACGGGACAACTATTCGGAAGGGGATTGAGGGGCGTGCGGAGGCGGCGGGATCCGCTGCGTAAGTTCGCATCCTATCATCGAAGGTAATCAGATAATCAACAACAATTCCAATTACGGCGGAGGCGGTGTGTCCACCTTCCAAAGCGCTGTTACTATGAGAAATAACATTATAACGGATAACTGGGCGCTAATGAAAGGGGGCGGGATTTTCTTCTATCACAGCGATGACTGCACTATAGAAAGATGTCTGGTATCGAATAATTCATCGGAGACCGGCGGCGGTGTATATATCGAAATCTCCCCTAATACCGTCTTGAATAACTGCACAATAGCGGACAATGAGGCGGATAATTGGGTGGGCGGATTGTTCACTGCTACATTCTCTTTTCCCGTTATCACAAACTGTATCGTGTGGAACAACAACGCTCCGCAACAATCCGGAATTTATTCCGCTGGCGATGACTCCCTCACCGTGAATTATTCCGATATTCAGGCGGGATATTCAGGCATCGGAAATATCTGCCTCGATCCATTATTCTTAAATCCCGGCGGACCGGATTATCACCTTCAACCCAATTCACCCTGCATCGACGCCGGCGATCCATCTTATCCCCTCGACCCGGACAGCACTATTTCCGATATGGGGATGTTCTATTTCGACCAGCGCATCTATGAAATTCAGATTTCCGCGGTCCCGGATACACTGCCGATAGTGATACCGGCAAGCGGCGGAAACTTCGGATTCACGGTTAATATAGAGAACACATCGGTCACAAACCAAATAGTGAACGCTTGGAGCGAGGTAATACTGCCTAATTCTTCTATTTACGGTCCTCTGTTTTCCCGGAGCAGTGTCAATTTGAATCCGGGACAGTTGATAAACCGGCGTTTGACACAGAACATCCCGGCGGGCGCGCCGTCAGGAGCCTATCAATATAGACTTATGCTTGAGGAATCTTTGTATGGATTTCCCATAGATTCCAGCGGATTTGATTTTGTTAAAGAATAATCGGTTATCCAGTTTGTTCAGCCAATTTATTGGGCAGGTTACAAACCTGCCCCTACCAAAGGTTATTGTAGGGGCGGGTTTTTAACCCGCCCTTAATGAATAATAAGATTTCCTGACCTAAATGGATAACCGGAATGAAGAATGAATTTGGTAGATCGGGGGCTTGTCCCCCGACATTGGTGTTCCCGACAGGTTTCAATCAGCTGTACGGCTGAGTAACCCGTGTCGGGGATATGCCTGCCGCTTTACGCCTCTTGTGGAGGCATGAAAAGCGGCAGGAACACGAATATCACATATCACATATCACATATCACATATCTTTTATTCGTGTTCATTAATGGTTAATTTGACAAATTTAGGTAGAAAAGTGGAGCCTTTCGTCAAACAAATCCGCGCCGGCGGCGACCGCAATTTCGCTTATCTTTTCGGAGATGATGAAGTATGCGCCGTCGTCGATCCTTCCTATGATGAAGGCGGCAAAGTCAGCCGTGAGATTGAACAGACGAAACTTAAACTGGAATGGATATTGATCACTCACGGCGATCCTGACCATATCTATTCAGCGCAAAAAATATCTCAAAATTACGGCGCCCAGATAGCCGCCCACAGCTCCTGCAAACAGCCGGTGCACTATTGGCTGAATGACGGCGATGAAGTCACCATGGGATCGCTGTCAATTAAAGCAATATACACTCCGGGACATACTATTGACAGTATGTGCTTTCTGTGCGGCAAATGGCTGTTCACCGGCGATACATTATTCATAGGTAAAGTCGGCGGCACTGATTTCGGCGCCGGAGCGAAAGCGGAATATGACTCCCTGCATTATAAACTTATGCGCCTGCCGGTAGATACTATAGTCTATCCCGGACATGATTACGGGCTTAAACCGGTTTCGACTATAGGCGATGAGAAGAAAAATAATCCCTTCATCCAATGCCTAAGTTTCGACGCTTTCGTGGATTTGAAGCGGAACTGGCAGGAATATAAGAGGAAACACGGGATACCATAGGCCGGTGGACAGTCGACAGTTGACGGTTGACAGTAAAAAGCGGCGCTGATGAAATAGTGAATGTAAAATAGTGAATAGAGAATGAAAAAAGTATGAAAGCATTCGAACGCGGAATTAAGAATAATAACCCGGCTTTTCATAGCCGGGAAAAATTCACAACGAATTTAACTATAATGAGCGACAATAATTTTAGGTATTTGTGCGACCCCTTTAGGGTCGAACCGTTTCGTTTAATTTATACCGTAGGTTTCACCTACGGCTATTCACATGCGACCCTTTCAGGGTCGAATACTAAGACATATGTT
>JADHWD010000211.1 GCA_016783645.1 bacterium | reverse complement strand
AGGAATTACCGAAAGCATCCGATTCCGATGTCGAGGAGTTGATGAATGTTGTCAAAGAGATAGCTGGCGGCGCCGGAGAAGCTAAGAAAGAAACTAAGAAACCGGTCAAGGGAAAAATATATACTACCACCATTGCTGATTTATACGCTAAACAGGGGAAATATCAGGAAGCTTTGGAGATATTTAATTCATTCCCGCCGGAAGAAAGGCTCAAACATTCTGAAAAAATACAGATGCTTGAATCTAAAATTCAGGATATGGAAAATTCTTAAGACTTTAGCCGTATGGAATAAGAGGTCATTCCCGCAATCCACTGTACAGCGGAGCGTCGGGAATCTGACCTAGATAATACCGCTGTCAGATTCCGGACAAGCCGGAATGACAGCGGCAGACGCTGACTTCAATTGGCTAAAGTGTTACGAAAATTCTAAATAGATTGGTATCTATTAAGTTCTTTGACCAGATACAACGTGTCGGGATTGAGACAATCCCGACTCCCGCTGACTTTCTATATGGAGGCGGGGTTGTCTCAACCCCGCCATACAAAAAACTATGTAGTTACATAGATTGAATCGCTCATTTAAAAAGTCATTGCAATTATCAAACAATCAAAATAAAAGGTAATATAATGGACGTTAGAATCAACAAATTACGCGCTAAATTCGACGAATTGGGAGTCGATGCTTTTCTTTCAAATCGTCTATCAAATATTCAATATCTTTGTGGATATACCGGTTCAGCGGGACTTTTATTTGTGACCCGCGATAAAGCCTTCTTCCTGACAGATTTCCGCTATAAGGAGCAAGTCACAAGACAGGTTAAAGGCGCTGAATCTATCATCATTACAAAATCATTCCCGGATGAATTTGCAAATAATGAAAAACTTAAATTCAAGGGGAAAATCGGAATAGAAGCTGTCTTCATGACTGTCGATCTTCTTACCAAGATGCAGGAATCACTGCCGGGATGCGAGTGGGTGAACACCGACAATATAGTCGAGGAAGTCGCTTCAGTTAAAGATGAAGACGAACTGGATAAAATCAGAAAAGCCGTCAAGATTACCGACGATGTATTCGCGGAAGTTCTGGAACTCGTCAAGCCGGGTATCCGCGAAATCGACATAGCGGCTGAAATCATTTACCGCCACATGAAACACGGAGCTACCGGCAACAGCTTCGATTCAATCATTGCTTCCGGTGTTAACGGGTCATTGCCCCACGCAGGCGCTTCGGAAAAAGAAGTAGAAGCCGGTGATTTCATCACATTCGATATGGGGTGCATGTACCAGGGTTACGCTTCGGATATGACGCGCACGGTTGTAGTAGGTCAGCCGACTACTAAGCAGAAGGAAATCTACGGCATAGTATATGACGCCCAGCAGGCGGCTTTGGATGCAGCTAAAGCCAACATGAGCGGTATGGCTCTGGATAAAATCGCCCGCGATGTTATAGTGAAAGCCGGCTATGGTGAATATTACGGACATGGATTGGGTCATGGTCTGGGAATTGAAGTTCATGCTCATCCCAGAGCTTCTCACATTGTCGATCATCCGTTGTTGGCGGGTCAGGTCATCACTATTGAACCGGGCATCTATATTCCGGGCTGGGGCGGTGTGCGGATTGAGGACGATGTAATCCTCACCGAAACCGGAAACATCGACATCACCGGCACTACGCGGGAATTGATTGTGGTGGAGTGGTAGGGGATTGAAATTAATCTATAACAAACGAAATCAATTAACGACATTTTTTGAAGGGGCGCGGTCTCCGCGCCCAATAATTATCTGATTACAATAAGGGTGGGGAAATCCCGCCCCTACAAATATGCGCAATATTTGGTTTCGTTTAATATATAACTGTACGGAAGGAAGAGATATGGAGCATTCTAAAATAACCAGGTTAAAACTCAAAAATTTTACCGCTTTCGAAGAATTGGACATGGAGTTTTCACCAGGGATTAATATTTTCATCGGCGATAATGGTACAGGGAAGACGCATCTGTTGAAATTACTTTATTGTATTTCAAAAAATACTACAGAAATAGTCAACAATAATTCCGGTGAATTTGAAAAGAGTTTAGTTGATATTTTCCTCCCGTATGAAAGGCAATTTGGAAGACTAAGAAATAATAAAATCGAAATTGGAAATACTAAAAACAATGAACTACGAGCTGATTTAACATTTAAGTTTAATGATTCAAATCCTTCTTTAAGTTTTTATATTCATAATTCTAACAGACTTTTAGTCAGTTCTAATTTGGGAGGACATAACTATGAAGTCTTCAATAGCGTATATATACCAGTAAAAGAATTTTTAGAAAACGCTCCCGGATTCCTTTCCCTTTATGATAAACGCGAAATCAGTTTTGACAAGACTTATGCCGATATTCTCTATAGTTCCTTCTTGCCAAAAAAAAGATCACTAAGTAAAATTCAGGAAAATATCCTTGACGAAATATCAAAAATCATAGGCGGGCGAATAATTTCTATTAGAGAGAATTTCTTTTTAGAAGACAAAGAAGGGTTGCAAACTGAATTTACTTTGCTTGCTGAAGGTTGGCGAAAACTTGCGCTTTTATGGCTGCTCATTCAAAATGGTTCATTATTTGAAGAGGATTCCATTCTTTTCTGGGATGAACCGGAAGCAAATTTGAATCCGAAGATGAAGCGTTTAATTATCGAAATTTTGTTGGAGTTACAAAAAAATGGCGTCCAGATTTTCCTTGCCACCCATGATTATGTAATTTTAAAAGAATTCGATTTGCAAAAGAAATCCAAAGATAAAATCAAATTCTTTTCACTCTACCGTGATAATGAAAAGACAATTCAGTGTAAATCTTCCGATGATTATCTGATGATTGAACCGAATTTGATTCAGGAAACATTTCTTGATATTTATGATAGAGATATTGAAAGAGCGTTAAAAAGCATTGGTCGAGGTAAATAGTGACTTCAATAACTGAAGAAGAATTGAAATTTACTTTCAAAACCGGGAGAGCAAGAAAATTTGATGAACCTGGAATTCCACATCCGCACGGTTGGCGACGAGTGGATTTTATTGTAGAGGAAGAGGAAATTACCGTATTCATCGAAGTAAAAGATTATGCAATGGAAGCTCTTAAGGAAAAAGTAATAAAGAAAAAAGTTGAAAAACTCGCTAAACACGAATTCGTTGATACTCAGATAGTACCCAAAGCAAGAGATAGTTATTGTTTTCAATATCTTATGAATAAAATAAGTAAGCCTGTTGTCTATCTTGTTGTAATTGGATTGGATAAAAAATACTATGACAAGACAATATTCAGTGTTTTAAAGGACAATATAAACAAACGACTTCTTCAAGAAGCGGAAAAACCATGGGAGAAAAGATATATTAAAGAATGCTTTGTTCTTCCTTACTATGAATTAGCTGACATTTTCCCAAATTACGAAGTTAACAGAATATAAATTAATCATTAAACATTATCATACATACACTTATGCAAAACAAAATTACCGGGCGCATCTGGAAATTAGGCGACGACATCGATACCGACGTAATTTTTCCGGGGAAATATCTTCCCATAATCGTCGCCGAAGAGATGGCGGCTCACGCCTTGGAAGGATATGATCCCGAATTCCCGAAAAAAATTCGTATAGGCGACATTATAGTCGCCGGAAAGAATTTCGGCTGCGGTTCTTCCCGCGAACAAGCCGCCACCTGCTTGAAATTCGCCGGAATCGCGGTGATAATTGCGAAATCATATTCGCGCATCTTCTTCCGCAATGCGGTCAATCAGGGTTTGCCGCTCCTGACTTCCGATTTGGTTGACAGCGTCAACGAAGGCGATGAAATCAGCGTAGATTTTCCCGGCGGCATCATAATTTATCCCTCAGGGCAAAAGAAATTTCCCGCTCTGCCGGAATCTGTAATGGACATCCTGCGTGAAGGCGGATTGATACCGGCTGTCCGAAAATCTTTGAAACTGGCATAGAAGGGCTAAAAGCTTGATTAAAAAAACAATGCTCTTACTGCTGATATTGACGGTTTCGGTTTACAGTCAGACAAAATTCGTACCGGGAAGCGTTCTAATCAGGATCGAACAACAGCTCAACCTTACTACAGTAAACGGAAAGGATATTACCGGCATTGAGAAACTGGATTCAATTCTTGATAAACTGAATGTTAGAAAAATCCGCAAACCGTTCGGGCAAACTGTATCGTCCTACAACGATAAAGAAAAAATACTATTGATCGACCTTCCCAAGACGATGAACCTGGACCATGCGATTCAATTGTTAAAACAGGTCGAAGGCGTTTCCTGGGCGGTAAAGCATAACATATATGAATCATCGTTCATTCCCGATGATCCTTTGTATGCGGATCAATATTATCTGCCGCAGGTTAATGCGGATGAAGGTTGGGATTTGTTAGGTTCCAATACCGGCACAGTGATAATCGGCATCATCGATTCCGGCGTTGAATATACTCATCCCGACTTAGTATCAAAGATCTATATAAATCCTGCTGAAGATAAACCTCCGTTAGGGGAGCTGACTCCCGCGGATTATGACGGAATAGACGACGATTTAAACGGTCTGGTGGACGATCTGATCGGATGGGATTTTGTCGATGCGCCGGATGTGCCGATAGGTCAGGATTATTTGGCAGCCGACAACGATCCCATGGATACTTACGGGCATGGAACGGCTATGTCAGGTATCGCCGCCGCCGAATTTGATAATGGAATCGGAATTGCCGGGATAGCTCCGAATGCTCTGATAATGCCGCTGAGAGCCGCTTCCGCCGATTTATTCACCGAAACCGCTGTAGTAGCGGCGATTCTTTATGCAGTCGAAGAAGGCGCAGATGTTCTGAATATGAGCTTCGGGACGGAAGTTAATTCTCCTCTACTCCAGGATATTATGGCGTATGCGGCTGGAAACGATGTAGTTTTAGTCGCCAGCGCGGGTAATTACGGCGGGGAGGTCATTTTTTATCCGGCGGCGTATGACCAGACTATTTCGGTGGGAGCAGTCGATGCCTCGGACATTATAGCTGATTTCTCTTACCGGGGCGAAACCATGGACATAGTAGCTCCGGGAGTCGGATTGATCTCCACCACACTCAATGGCGGGTACGGATTGACAATGGAGGGCGGAACCGGGACTTCCTTCGCAGTTCCTTTGGTAGCAGGAGCGGCGGCGTTGATTAAGGGACAACATCCCAACTACTCCGCTGAAGAAATTAAGGGAGTATTATTAGCATCGGCTGAAGATCTGTACGCTCCGGGATGGGATACTTTGTCGGCAAGCGGAAGATTGGATGTCAAATCCGCATCGATGATCCCGGCGGGAATATCCGCCTTGATCAATGAACCGCAAAACGGAAGCGCTTTCAATGGAGATACT
>JADHWD010000210.1 GCA_016783645.1 bacterium | reverse complement strand
ATAGTTGTTTAACAGAATTAAATTCGATTTCATGCTGATTTGAGAATCATAAAATGGTAGGTCGGGGGCTTGTCCCCCGACAAATTGTGCGGGGGGATAAACCCCCCGCCTACCCTGACAATTATATAAGGACACCACCATTTTAAAACGGTCTCGATTAAATATAATTTTTAATTTCTCATAGCTGTTACAATATTTATACCAATATCTGTAACCTATCGAGACGCCGTAGAGATAGCGTTAATAATTTCATGATAATATAAACATTAGGGGATTTTATGAAGGACGAAAAAGAAAAAAAAACTGAATTTTCCGAGGAGAGCGAATATATTCCGCCTCGTATCGTTGAAAAGCGGAAACTGGAAGTGGAACTATTCAGCGATGAGCCGGATCCCTGGGGCTGCGGGCCCTGGTAATCACTAAATCTGATTTTATAAAAAATTTTAGTTAGGAGAATATCATGCGAAGATATCCGATACTATTCACGATTATTTTATTGCTGGCGGGGATTTGCACGGCTCAGATTACATTCACCGGTGACGCCAGCGCCGATTTCAATAATCCTCTGACGGTGTGGGCTTATGATCCCTGCGGTGAAAACGATGTCGTTATTACCAGCCAGATGCAAGCAGCTGGCGTGTTGTCAGGATGGGATATATGGCGGATTGGCTTCTATTATGACCGCGCCAACGATGTGATGTACATCGGCTGGGATTTCAACGGCAGAATCTGCGGCGACGCTGACGGCGACGGCGACCCCAGCGATGAAACCTATCTTCAGCCCAACAAACATGATGTCGCCAATCTCGGCGATGGCGAAACTATCTGTCTTTGGGTCGATACCGATAATTCCGGCGGGTCCGAAGGCGGGGATATTGTGTTGGGCGTAAGCAAACCCGGAGACGCTTCGGAATACGCGGTTACTTATGAAAATGCTGGATATGGCAATCCCCTTAATTCCTTCGGAGCGCCAATTCCGGAAGCCACGGGAAGTTATCTGTATAATGCTCCCGATGGCCCCGACCCCGCTCATCCTGACTTCGAATGCACTGTTCAGAATTATTCGCAGATGCCTTCGGTCAACCTCGGAGACAGGTACCATGACGAAGTGAGCTTCGGTATCCATGTCTATACCGGCTCCTGGGAGGACGGAAGTGTGGGTTTTGATAAATTCACCAACAGCTGCTGGCTGATTGTCACCATCCCCGGAGTGCCGGTCACAGATACCACTATCACCCACAATTTCCCTCGCGACCTGTATGTTTTAGAAGGGATTCCTTTGGCAGTGGAAAACGGCGACCCGCCGACGGTATTGGGCCCTCCGTTCAGCACCAATCCGCCGGGACAACCCAATAATTGGAGAGTAAGCCGCTGGGATACCGATCTGCAGATATATCTCAGGTATAACGAGCCGGAACCTGATACTATAGATCTTGGCGACCCGCCTCCCTTGCAGCCGGGAATGGGATTCTGGATTGTGCAGAATTTAGAAGATTCCTGCCAAGTGGAAGTCACCGGGACTTTCTTTGAACCGGGTGATACGGTTAGAGTGCCGCTTCAGAATGCACTGCCTGACGGAACGCCCGGGCAAAATATGCTGGCTAATCCTTTCCATGTTCCTATAGCCTGGGGCGACTGCTATATTCAAAGAGCGGACCATACCGAACCGCCGATGACAATTGAAGAAGCTTATACTTCCGGTATCTCATGTCATTATTCCGCCATCTGGGATTACTATAACAAACAATATATTATCAAAGATTTGGATGATACTTTCGCACCCTGGAACGGCTTCTGGACCTGCGTTTATGATTCGTTATATGAATGGGAAATAATATATGTGTATCCGGATGAAGGTGATTCTGAGGGTTTAACCGCCAACGCGCGCCCCCATGATGGACCGGATGAATTAAATGAATGGGCGTTCTATATTGGTGTGGTGGTCGACTCGCTGAAAATGGTCGATCAGTGTAACTATATCGGTATCAGCGCGAACTCATCCGATGTATGGGACGCTAATGACGCTCCTGAGATGGCGCCCAGCATTGTCGAAGGCGCTTATGTTCATTTGTACTTCCCCCATTATGACTGGTCATTTCGTCCCGGACCTTTCTGCTTCGATTTCCGTCAGGGGCCTTTCGATGAACTGAAAATATGGGATTTCAATATTCGTTCCTTCCAATATACCGGCGATATTCTACTGGTATGGGACGGCGCCGCTAAATTATCCCCGGAATATAAAGCGTCCTTATATGATAACAGCGGGAATATGCTGGTTGAAGATATGGCGCTGGAGGATACTATGCCTATTTATATCACCGCGGGGGAAATCCAGGAATATCAAATTCAAGTCGAGAGGATTAGTGTGGATGTCAGCAGGAATCCTGATAATATAGTGAAATATTATTCACTATCTGAACCTTATCCCAATCCTTTCAATCCTGTCACTAGCCTGAAACTTGATTTGTATAAAGCTTCTGATGTCAAGGCGGTGGTATATAATATTGAGGGGCGTGAAGTGATGACTGCGGCTGATGAATGTATGTCTGCGGGTTCACATAATCTAAATATCGACCTTTCACAGCAGGCTTCAGGTCAATTTTTCCTCAAGATATCGATTGGCGGCGGTCAGACTGAAACAAAGAAACTGCTCTTGATTAAATAAAACATTTATGCTGTCGAGTTCCCGCATTCGACAGAATATGTAATCGAATGCTCCTGTAGGGGCGAAGCATTTTAACAAATGGTTGATATTTTTATTGTTGCCCAAAAAATGCTTCGCCCCTACAAAAAATAACGGCATGTCTATAATTTACTAGTGTTTTGTCAAGGTATTAGTGTTGCGTTAGATGATTCAAGTCGTGTTCCCGACAGGTTTCAAGGGTAAAGCCCGTAACCTGCCGGGGATATGCCTGCCGCTTTACGCCTCCTGCGGAGGCTTGAAAAGCGGCAGGAACACAAAGGTTGATTTACCCAACATTATTGTGATGACATTACACTAGCATTATTTTAATAAAATAATTCATTCTTATAAATTCAAGGAGATATTCCATGCTCGACGAGAAAGAAAAAAACAAGGAAATCCAAAAGGAAGAACCGGAGTACACACCGCCCAAGATTTCCGAAAAGCGCAAACTGGAAGTTGAACTTTTCAGCGATGAACCCAATCCCTGGGGCCCATAATTATTTTATTTAAATTAATTAATGTTCAATCAAATAATATAAGGGGGAATCATGAGAAAATTCCTTATCCTGATTTTAGCATTATTTTTAGCGGCCGGTTTCGTCTTCGCTGATATCACTTTCACCGGCGATGTCAGCGTGGATTTCGATGAAAACAGCACCGTTGTTTTCGACCAAAACCGGACCGGCGATGTGACCTTGATTTCCGGCGTCACCCATTCCGGCTGGGATTTCGACGCTCTGTTTCTGCATTATGACCGGGGATTGGACATCCTCTATCTCGGTCTGGATTTCGACGATTACATCTGCGGCGACGCTGACGGCGACAGTGATCCTGCACATACTAGTACCGCTTTGAGCAACGCCGGCGGCGAAGATGTCGCTGACCTCGGCGACGGTGAAACCGTTTGTATTTACATCAATACCGACCTCGATTGTGATTATGATGTGATCTGCGGTATTCCCCGCTATCAGAGCTACGCCGATTTTGTGGCCGCCAATTGTTCCGGCAATCCCAATAACGATCCATCCAATTCATTCGGGACCGCCATCGCATCCGCCTCCGGCAGTTACGCTTATATGAATCCCGATGCAGGCCATCCCGATTTCGAGTGCATCATCGACAATTTCTCCGAACTGCCCGGGTTCAATTTCGATCCTGAAAGTGATGATGTGGTGTTCCGCGTCGGCGCTTACGCCGGCTCCTGGGCTGATGACGGCATCGGACGCGATATACTATACAGCAGTCAAAGAACCGTAACATTCTTCAATCCTACCACTATTCCCCATTCCATGCCCAACGACCTGTATGTGATGCAGGGGATCCCCGTCTTTGTGGATAATGGCGATCCCACAGTCTGCTTTGGGCCTCCGTTCAGCACTACGCCGCCGGGACAACCGAATTGGCGCGTCAGCCGCTGGAACACACAGCTGCAGACTTATGAAAGATGGGGAGAGCCAATTAATTGGCCGATCAATGTAGGCGGCGATCCACCGGAACAGGATCCCGGCAAGGGTTTCTGGGTGGTGCAGGATGTATTAGATAGCTGCCAGTTTGAAATTATCGGATTTACACTTAATCCGGGATGGTTAGTATTTCAAAACTTAGTAAAACCCAATCCCGGGGTGTACCGCGGCATCAATATGATGGCTAATCCCTTCGAATTATCAGTCGACTGGAGCGATTACAAAATCCGGCTGCAATCCGGCGGCAATGATATTTCTATCACCAGCGCCGTGAATGATGGACTTATGTGCCGCTACGCCGTCGCTTGGGATCCTTATGGATTGGAATATATACCTCATGATCTCGGTTCCACTTTGGAAATATGGGCTGGCTTTTGGGTAGAGCAATATAATGCGGTAAATGACTACGAACTTCGCATCGCCTATCCCAGCTCTGATAATGTGCCGACAGTGATAAAGTCCGGCGGCACTGCTCCCAGCGCTTTGGATGAATACGGCGAATGGTATTTCAGCATCGGAGTCCGCCATAATATCAATAATCAAGTCGATTTCGGCAATTTCTTAGGCGAAATATCCGACGCTTCCGATCAATGGGACAGCTATGATGCGCGGGAATATATGCCACAGGCTGATAAATTCGTCCACTTATTCTTCCCCCATCAAGATTGGCCCGAAAAGAGCGACAACTACTCTTATGATTTCCGCACGGGTCCGCATACGGGCGCGAAAGTGTGGGATATCTCAGTCAGAGCCGACGGTGACGCCGGTAATGTTTTCAATGCCGCAATGTCCTGGGATGGAATCGCCAAAGTACCTGAGGAATACGATATTTATCTTTTCGATGAATTCGAAAATCTCGTAGTACCGGATATGCGGGCTCAGGACGAATATTCTTTCCCCATCTCTAATGGTGAGGAACTCCGATTCTATCTTTGGGTATCCGATTTAGGTACTACTGTGGAGCATGTCGAATTCTCCGCTCCTAAAGAATTCAGCTTATCATCCGCTTATCCTAATCCCTTCAATCCTTCGACTTCTGTTAAACTCGATGTGCCTCATTCAAGCTGGTTGAAACTGGCTGTGTTTGACATCAACGGGCGGTTAGTCAAAACAATCGCCAATGAGTATGTCAATCAGGGCGTTTATACTTTCAATATCGACCTGTCAGGTCAGGCGTCAGGCGTCTATTTCCTGAAAGCGCAGACCGATGACAGAGTTATCGCTGTGAAGAAGATTGCGCTGATGAAATAATATTATTTGAAATTATGTCTTAAAGGGACAGTTTACGCTGTCCCTTTTTTTACCTTGAAAATAGGGTTTAGTTCATTGTGGTGTCGACTCTCCGCAGTCGACACCATACATAATATAAACAATATCTTAGTGTCATGCGGGGACGCATGACACCACAAATATCAGGGAATGTAGGGGCGAACCCA
>JADHWD010000018.1 GCA_016783645.1 bacterium | reverse complement strand
TTGATATCAAAGCCGCTGATTTTAATAACTGTACAAATCAAAACGTTGACTTACGAAGAGTGTAACAATTTATACCCACACGAAATAGCGAAGAGCCAAAAAAATATTCTGAAAATATCGACAATTTTTTGTCGATGTGGCAGCGGTAAGCGCCTAATGATGATTACAATCATTATTAAACAATATACCGAAAATTATTTTGTCGTTCAGAATAAGTCTGCAAGTCAGTAATATTTAATTCGTTTAATTCGTTGTGAATCTTATACTTTTTACTTTTGCCTTTTTACTTTTTATTTATCTTCACCACCGCTCCCAGAAACGGGATAATTCTAAGTTAATATCTTTTATCAGCAATTCTTCCGGGCTGTCGATGTACCATTCCTGAGGAATCAAGGATCTATAGGGTTCCTGCACAAACCTGGCGTCGGCGAGGATAATCACACCTCGATCAGACTCACTTCTGATCAATCTTCCCGCCGCCTGAATCACCCGGTTCATTCCGGGATATAAATAAGCGTATTCAAAGCCTTTACCGTATTTTTCCTGATAATGTTCACGCTGAAGTTCCTGTTCCAGGCAGAATAGAGGCAGGCCCGGGCCTACAATTATAATTCCATTGAGCTGGCCGGGATAATCCACTCCTTCGGCGAATATACCGCCCATCACCGCTAAAAACATCTTACCGCCGGCGCTGACTTCCCGCAGATATTCCCGCCGGTCATCCTCCGTCATCCCCGCATTTTGCATCAAATAGGGGATTTTTAAATGTTCCGCCAAAGAATTCATATAAGCGAAAGCGGGGAAAAAGCAGAAATAAGCTCCGGGATTGGATTGATACACCTGTTCGATTATCTCCGCCAGTTTTGCGTTGAATTTATACCGCACTTGATAGCGGGTCGATATCGAAGCCGCAATAGCTATTTTACGGTTCTCCTGTGGAAACGGATTGGGCAAAGATAGTACTTCACAGTCTTCTCCCATTCCCAGCTGATTGATGAAATATTCATGCGGGAACAGGGTCGCCGACATTGCGGTCACCGAATGGAAATGGGACAGTGTGTCATTACAAATCGGTCCGGAATCGAGGCATAGCAGTTTTATCGTTATACCGTCGGGCTGGTACAAGGCGGCGAAACTGCCGCTTTGCATCCCCGCGGCGCGGCTGAAACCGCTGACGGATTGGAGTAACTGCAGGACAGGATCGCCGGCGGCCTCCGCGCCATATTTTATCAGGTGGAAAAAATATTCCAGCGTTAACTTTTCCGATTCTTCAGCCAGTGTATTTAATTGTTCAAAATCTATCTCTATCCGCCGTTCTTCACCTTTATAACCGCCGATAAACTTGAGGACTCTTCGCATAAATTTCACAAAATTCAAGTGTAGTTTATCGGAAAATCCTTTTCCCTGAAGTCCGGCTAATAGTTCGGAAACATTCTCGCCGGACAGCGCGGGTGAGAAATAATTTCTCACCCGGGCCGGCAGGTTATGCGCTTCGTCGATGATGAGAATGAAGTCTTTATCCCGGTCCTCGCTGAACATCTGCCGGATGCTAATCGCGGGATCGAACACATAGTTGAAATCACCGGTCACCACATCGGCTCTATAAGCCAGCGCAAGCTGCACATAGAAGGGACACAATCTAACCGGTTCGCTAAGGCCGAGAATTTTATCGGCATCGTGTATTAATCCGGAATCGAAATCTTCGATGATGCCAGTCCGCTGGAGTCTGGAGTCGAAATCAGCGGTATATTGACAATGTTGTCTGTCGCAGAATTCCGATTTCAAGGGGCACAATTTTGACCTGGCGGTCAGGAAGATTGCGTTGAACGGCAGGGATTGTTCTTTAAGTTTCAGTAAATAGTCCCGGACTATGAACCTTTGCGTAGTTCGGGCGGTGGCGAAGTACAGCTGTTTTCCTGATCTGAATGCGCTTCGTAAAGCGGGGAACAGCGCTCCGGCGGTCTTGCCGGCGCCGGTGGGAGCGGACAGGATCATCCTGCCGCCTCTATCGCAGACCGCTTCGACATATTCTATCATCTTCTGCTGGTGCGCACGATATTCCGGATAAGGGAATTTCAGTCTATCCGCTGATTCTTTCAACGCCAGATGATGCTGTCTGCGCCGTTCGATTTCAACCGCTAATTGATTGAGCGTCAGATGCAAAACGGATTCTATATCCTTCATATCCGGGATATAGTCCAGTGTCCGAGCTTCATCTGCGGCTAAATTTACCAGATATAACCTGCAGGCGAAGTTCTCCGATGCTCGCTCCCGGCTCAGGAGAAAGCAGTATAAATCCATCTGGGTCTTGAAATTGGATAGGTTTTGGAGGGTGAGATTTCGGAATGACTCTCCGGCGGCGGCGATAGTTTTTATCTCTTCGATCATCACCGCGCCGTTTTCGGTATATACTCCGTCAGGCCTGCCGCGGATGATAATATTGTAATTTTCAAGGGGAATGCAGTGTTTGACTTGGAATTCGCCGCTGTAATCTTTATAACTGCGCCGAAGGTACTGCTGGCGCTTCAGATGCTCCCTCCGTCCGATTTCCGCCCGTCCTCTGAATGGAGAGCCGCCGCTTTCACCGGGGGAAATCATCTCCGCCAGTTCCCGCACTGAAACCGCGATCTCCGTATAAGCGGGATTTACCTTAATGTCAAAGCCCTCCGATAAACCGCGTTTGGGGCATAAAAAAATCGTGTCGGAGATTCACTACGCAGTGGGATTCCCCGACACGACCGGACCATGAAAGGAAGACTCATATAAAATATAATCATATCCGTATAGAAAAAGAGTGTTCTAAAACACAAATACTTATTTTTTCTGAAAATCTCCGTTTTTTTATAAAAAATGTCAGCCTGCATATATTTTAATCGTAATGACACATCTGGTTATATTACATTTAGAGAGATTGCTTAAAGGCTTTCAGCCTTTCGCAATGACGCTTTGGAGTGATACAATGATAATTGTCAGTATATTTAATTATTATGATCCGCCGATTCCAGGTTTTCCACCAGCCGTTCAAGTTCACTGTCACTGTAGTAATATATCTCAATCACTCCGCCCTTTTTATTGCGCTTCAATTTAATCCGGGTGGCGAGGGATGTCCTCAACCGGTCCTCGATATCAGTGATGAAAGGATTCGGCTGATATTCGCTAATAATTTTAACACTTTTTCGAGGTTTAGAAACGAGTTTTTCCAAGATGCGGACGCTGATTCCTTCTTTCATAGTCCGCCGGAACAGTGTCATCTGAATTTGCAAATCCTCGGCGCTTAGTAACGCCCGCGCATGACCCATAGTAATTTTATCCTGCCGCAAAGCGTCTTGAATCTCTTTGGGCAGTTTCAATAAACGGAGGGTATTAGCGACTGTAGGCCGCCCCTTGCCTACTTTTCGGGCGACTTCTTCCTGAGTGACACCGCATTCGGTCATCAACCGTTGATATCCCGCCGCAAGTTCCATTGGATTCAGATCTTCGCGTTGAAGATTTTCCACTAATGCAATTTCCAGCATTTGGGCTTCGGAATCGATCTCCAGAATCACCGCCGGTATCTCCTGCAAACCTGCCATGCGTGAGGCTGTAACCCGCCGGGCGCCGGTTATCAATTGATAGCCGTCTGCATGACGCCGCACCGCTATCGGCTGAATCACGCCGTTCACTTCGATAGATTGAGCCAGCTCCTTGATCGCCTCAACATTCATCTCCGTCCGCGGCTGAAAAGGATTTGCGCTGATCTTGTCCAGCGGGATTGTGGAGACGCTTTCAGTGGAATCAGCCCCCGGTATCAATGCGGATAATCCCCGCCCCAAGGCTCTACCCTTCATGAGCTAACATCTCCTCAGCCAGAGAAATGTAATTTTCCGACCCGCGGGAGCTTATATCATATAGTATCACCGGTTTGCCGAAGCTGGGAGCTTCCGACAATTTCACATTGCGGTGGATTATCGTTTTGAACACCCGGCCCTCAAAGAATCTATGAACATCCTCCATCACCTGCTTGGATAGATTCAATCTGGGATCGAACATAGTTAAAAGGACGCCTTCGATTCCCAAATTGGAATTGAGATGCTTTTGAACAAGCCTTATCGTATTCAGAAGCTGGGTCAATCCTTCCAGCGCATAATATTCACATTGTATAGGGATGAGGACCGAATCGGCGGCGGTTAAAGTGTTGATGGTGAGAAGCCCTAACGAAGGGGGGCAGTCGATGATGACATAGTCGTATTGGTTTCTGATAGGGAACAACATGTTTTTCAGAGCATATTCACGCTTATCCAGATTCACTAATTCAATTTCCGCGCCTACCAGTTTAATCGATGATGGAATGAGAGTGAGATATTTCAGTTCGGTTTCCATCAGTATTTCAGTCGCCGGCGAACTGTTTATCAGGACATCGTAAATGCTTTTTTTCAGTTTCTTGGAATCGACTCCCAACCCGGAAGTGGCGTTCGCCTGAGGGTCCATATCCACCAGCAGAGTCTTTTTCTCCGCCACCGCCAAGGTGGAACTCAGATTGACCGCAGTTGTGGTCTTGCCTACGCCGCCCTTCTGGTTGGCTATCGCGATTACCTTTGACATCAATTATCCCTTAGAAATCCGTTTTCTGAATTTTCATTCTCAAACCTTTAAGATAATAAAAATTATAAATTACTTCAAATTAGCATGGATGACAGGATTTTTAAAAAGAATTTAAATATCACAATGATTCAATGAGTGTTTCAATTTCCATATCTGCTTGCCTTATGATACTTTTTTAGTGTTTTGGTTTGATAGTTTTATTATGATACGCGGCAGCGACAAATCTTCCGATTTTATCGGGATGATATAGGTAGATATGGCTGCCTTTTTGATGGTCAACAGAGAATCCGGCTTTCTTCAAGGCTTTGATTATTCGGTGGTGTCCTTATATAATTGTTATGGTAGGCGGGGGGTTTATCCCCCCGCACAATTTGTCGGGGGACAAGCCCCCGACCTACCATTTTTTTATTTTCAAATCAGCCTAAAATCGAATTTAATGCTGTCAAACAACTATTGTAATGTCAAGGCATTATTATTGTGTAAGATGATTCAAGTCGTGTTCCCGATAGGTTTCAAGGGCAAAGCCCGTAACCTGTCGGGGATATGCCTGCCTCTTTACGCCTCCTGCGGAGGCTTGAAAAGCGGCAGGAACACAAAGGTTGATTTACCCAACATTATTGTGATGACATTACACTAGTCAAATCATTCAATGCGGGCACACGGGCGATGTATCCGCCCTCCTCAGGTTCATAAATCACTGTGAATCTTCTTTTTATCATTATCACACCTTATTTTTTAGTTCTCGTCAGGTTTCAAACCAGAGCGGTCAGACGAGTATTCCTCCGGTTTCGGAGAAACCGGGCTGCCACTGGGTTGATGGATGGGGCAGACATATTGGTCTGCCCCTACAAATAAATATCCAATTTTGTAGTGGCGGCCCTTTCGGCCGCCCTTGATATCATTTTCATGCTTTGGGGCGCGCCGCCGGCGCATGAGGATTTATCCTACATTGGCGAGTTCCACTTTGTCTTTGAAAGCTTTACAGAAACGGTTGTACAACTCAGGGCATTTAATCAAATCCGGATCATTTTCCACTATAAAAAAGGCATCCTGCCGGGCGGCGATTAGCAGTTCCTGGTCAGCGATGGGGTGGGCGAATTTTAATTCCGGCATACCATGCTGGCGGGTGCCGAAAAATTCGCCTATTCCCCGCAGTTCAAGATCGATTTCCGCTATTATAAAACCATCGGTAGTCTCTTCTAAAGTTCTTATCCGCTTGCGGGCTTCTCGGGATAAAGGCGGATCAGCTATCAGGTGGCAGTATGAAGGGGCGGCGCCGCGCCCTATCCGCCCCCGCATCTGATGCAGCTGCGCTAATCCGAACCTGTCAGCGTCTTCAATCACCATGAAAGTGGCGTTGGGAATATCCACCCCTACTTCCACCACCGTAGTCGCCACCAGGATTTGAGTCTTGCCGGACTTGAAAGCCGAAATAGCGGCTTCCTTCTCGTCGCTTTTCAATCTGCCGTGCAGTAAATCTACTTTATAATTGCGGAATTCGCCGTTTTTAAGCTGGCGGAAATGGTTTTCGGCGGAACGCAGGTTCAGCTTTTCCGATTCATCCACTAACGGATAAATGATATAAGCCTGATGATTGCGGGATAACTCTCTACGCAGGTGCTCGAATACTTTACTCCTTTGTTTGGTGGAGGCGTACTTGGTAGTGATTTCGCCCCGTCCGGGAGGGGGATATTTGATGATCGAGACATCGAGGTCGCCGTACAGCGTGAGCGCTAATGTGCGCGGAATGGGAGTGGCGGTCATGACCAGGACATCAGGGAACCGCCCCTTCCCCCGCAGTTTCGACCTCTGCATAACCCCGAATTTATGCTGTTCGTCGATGATTACCAGTCCCAAATTCTGGAAGGTTACACTTTCCTGTATCAGTGCGTGAGTGCCCACGATGAAATCGATTCTGCCGGAAGCTAATTTGTTTAAAGTCTTATCGCGGAAATCCCGTTTCAATCCGCTTTTTAAAAGTCCGACTCTTATGTTCAAAGCCTCCAGCAAGGGTTTGGCGGTCATATAATGCTGTTCCGCTAATATTTCAGTGGGGGCCATCATCGCCGTTTGATAGCCGGATTCCACCGCCATCACCACTGCAGTCAAAGCGATGATAGTCTTGCCGCACCCTACATCTCCCTGTAAAAGCCGGTTCATGGAATGTTCGGATTCCATATCCTGCCGGATGTCCTTCAATACTTCGAGCTGGGACTCGGTATATTTATATGGAAGCGAATTGACAAACTTTTTAGTCATGTTCCCGATTTTCTGGCATTGCACACCTGAAGGAGTTTTATCCCGCCGCCGGCGCGTAGCCAGCATCAACTGCAGGAAAAACAGTTCATCATACTTCAACCGGCGCACCGCTTCATCACGCTCCTCCATATTGGCGGGGAAATGCACCTTTTGCAATGCTTCCTTCAAAGGGATTAGATTCTGCTTCTCAATGATCTCTTCAGGCAGATAATCAACAATCTGGTCGTCAACTCTGTCCAGCGCTTCCCGGACAACTTTTCGGATGCCTCGGGAGTCCAGATGCACCATTTTCATCTCTTCTACGGTGGGATACAGCGAGATTATCCGCCCGGTATTCCAAAATGATTCGCCGTCTTCAATATTCAACCGGTCGACAGCGGGATGAATAATCTGCGGTTTGGAATAATAGGTGACCTTCCCGGATATTGCGACTTTTTCACCTTCACGGAAGAATCGCGCCCAATAATTGACGCCTTGGAAGAAGATAGCTTCCAGTATCCCGGTGTCGTCCGATACCCGCATCACAAACCGCTGGCCGCTGCCGCGGGCGCCTACCGTCCCAAAAGTCATTACCTTGCCGATTACCGTAACTTCGCCGGATTCAAGAGTCAGTTCGGCTATTTTCTTGACAGAGGATCTGTCGAGGTAGCGTCTGGGCAGATAATACAATATGTCCTCTACGGTGCTGACCCCGTTCTTTTCCAGTATCGATGCCTTTTTAGGGCCTACACCGGGAATAAACTGGATGGAACTGTTCAGCGTTGTCTTTGACGGTTCTGTCATTATATCACTTATAATTTAATATTAATAGAGATTAATTAGATATAGGGTTTAGGGTCAAGAAAAGACAAACAATAGATTAGTGTTCCCGGCAGGTTTCAAGGGCAAAGCCCGTAACCTGCCGGAGATAGATTAGGAGAACAGACTTCAGTCTGTTCAGTCTGTCCGAAAATGGAAAAATTTATTTATATGATGTGTCGCAGAGTCCCCGCACTCTGCGACAATCTTTTAAAATACAAATATATGCAACAGAGTGCAGGGACTCTGTTGCACATATATTACTCCCGCCAAGCGGGATTGAAACCTGACGGGAACGAAAAACTACCAGCGCTTGAGTCTTGAGTCCTGAGTCCTGAGTCCTGAGTCTTGAGTCCTGAGCCTATCACTGCCGGGAATAATGCACAGTGTAAGAGATAGTCAATTCTTCTTCGGGTCCGTGCGGCGGCGTATCCACTTTGAATTCGATGGTGTAGGCGTCAATTTTGTTATAATCGTGGGAGTTTTTTATTATTTTCCAATTACCGTATAGACGCTCGCGGACGGTGATCTGCACCTTCTCTTTCTTATGATTGCGAAGCTTGATTTCGATATCTTCTTCCCGATCATACCTTCCAAGCATACGGGTGTCCGCCACATTCCGTTCGCCCACAATATCGAACGCTTTGCCTACTTGTATGGATAGCTTTTCATCTTTGGGAGTATGGGTGATATTGTCCTCACCGATGAATTCAAGGGAGCCGTCATCATCCTCCTGATAAATCCTGACTTTTCCGGCGGGCAGGGGCAGCCCCAGCCCATCGCTCTTGGAATTGCGGAATTCAAGCGACACTACAATATTTGTATTAGAACGCCTGGAATCATACAGATATAACCGGCTGCATTTGGCTTCGGCTTCGGGGAAGAGAGAGATCTGTTTAATCTGATTATTCTTCAAGGTGGCGGGGCGCTGGAGGGTATATAAATGATATTCGAAGAATTCCTTCTCTTCAAACTGTAAATCCTTTTTTTCCGCCATTACCGCTGAAGTGAGGAATCTCGCTCGGCCGTCCGTCGGAACGGGAGCAAGATGAATATCGCCGGCCATAAGTTTTAGTTTGGCTTTATCATAAGTGATGCCGCTGCGGTTCTCAACCGACACCCAGCCGCTGAAATCCAGTTTGTCCAAACCCTTTACCACCCCCACATATTCCGCATGCCAATCCATCCCGTAAGTCAGGTAAGACACCTCCGCTTTCCGTGAACCCGGCGCGTCAGAGTACAGCGACCATATCAATGTCGGCTTCTCAATGAAATCAGCTGGCATTTCAGGGTACTCGCCGTGCACAATTTTACCACCTTGAATCACCTTGACCGTCCCGCTCCCATCCACTAATATTACATTGGCACCATCGAAGGATTGCAGTCTTCCTTCAAACATATTGCCATCTTCCACGAACACCCGCACGGTAGAACCGATATATTTCTGCATTATCTTTTCCACCGAAGCCAGGTCGAATTCATAGTTCTGTTCCAATATCGTGACTTTATTCGCCTTGAAATGCACCGATGTCGGATCTATCCGGGAAGGGATATCGGTGAAGGAGTGCATGAATACTCCCTTGGCGAATTCTATCTCCCGCACATCATGCACTAAGGCGATATTCTGATTATAGACGGTGACGGATATATCGCGCGCCTGCCCGATTGTGGATATTATTAAAATGATCATCAAAATGAAGCTTATTCTACGCATAATGACTCCATAATATTTATTTTTAAAGAAGTTGAATAGTTGACAAATTTGCAGGTTAACAAGTAAAAATCGAGGAATAGGATTTCGGACTAAATATGTTCCGGCAGATCTTGGCCGCATCAAGCAGGAGTTACCTGCAGGAAGGAAATAGCTTTCATTGCTTTAATAGCTTGTGAATTATTACCTCAATTACCTTTATTACCTGTGAATATCTTTTCCCAGCAGGGCGCATCCCGCAAAGGCGGGACAAGACCTGCCGGAACGAGTAGCTAAACTCTAATTATATTGTCATTTAAGGTTGTATTACAGTTAAAGAGCATCATAAGCGTCATTGCGAAAGGCTGAAAGCCTTGCGGCAATCTCTCTAAATAATTATTAATCAGAGAGATTGCTTCAAGCCTTCATCCGGTAGCTGCCGGATTCACGCTTTCGCAATGACACTAAAGGTGTGATATGACCTTAAGAAACAGAACATCTAAACCCTAAATCCTATTTTCAGATAAATTCATGATAACAATTCAATATTCGCTTCCAACTTTTTCAATGTTTCAAGGTTACCCTGCAGTTTCTCCCTCTCATAATCCACCACTTCCGGCTTGGCTTTGTTGATAAAATTGGGATTGTCCAGCTTTTTTTCCAGTCCTGCAATACGGTTCATCAGTTTCTCCTTTTCAGACATCAACCGGTTCTTTTCCGCTTCAACATCGATTAAATCACCCAAAGGCAGGAATATTTCCAAGCCGCCGATGATGGCTGACACCGCCGGGCGGGGTTTTTTATCAGCGCGCATCACTCGGTCCACCCGGGCTAATGTAGTCAAATAAGAGATATGTTTTTCCAGTAAGTCCTGCGCTTCAGCATCGCCCATCATCACCAATTCCGCCATCTTCATCGGAGGCACATTCATCTCCGCCCGCAGATTCCTGACCGCGCCGATCACCGATTGGATGAAAGTCATTTTCGCTTCCGCTTCTTCGTCAATCCAAACTTCCTGCATCAGTGGATAATCCGCATTTATAAGCAATCCACTCTTGTCTTTACTCAAACATACTTCTTGGTTCAATTCTTCGGTGATGAAGGGCATGAAGGGATGCAGGAGTTTCAATATGCCGTATAAAACATCATGGGCTAACATCAAAGCGGTTTCCCGCGCGCCTTCGTCCTTGCCGTATAACCTCGGTTTGATCAATTCCAGATACCAATCACAGTATTCATGCCAGGTGAAATCATATATAGCCATCAAAGCTTCATTCAGCCTGAATCGTCCCATATTCTCATGGACAATAGCGGTTACTTTTGGGAAGCGGGAGGAGATCCATTTGTCGGCTAATTCATCTTCCGCCGGTTCGACGCCTTTCAAATCCCCCTGCATCTGCAGGAATCGTCCCGCATTCCACAACTTATTAGCGAAATTGCGCCCCATCTCAAAGCGGGTGGGGGACAGTTTTATATCCTGCCCTTCGGTGTTCAGCACAATCAAGGAATATCTCACTGCGTCCGCGCCGTATTGCTCCACCATATCGATAGGGTCGATGCCGTTGCCCAAAGATTTCGACATCCAGCGCCCCAGTTCATCCTTTATCATGCCGGTGATATAGACCGTATGATACGGGATATCGCCGGTGAATTCCAATCCCGCCATTATCATACGGGCAATCCAGAAGAAGATGATATCGTAGCCGGACACCAGCACATTCGTCGGGTAGAAATACTTCATCTCCGGCGTGTCATCAGGCCATCCTAAAGTGGAAAAGGGCCATAACCAGGATGAGAACCAGGTGTCCAGCACATCCGGATCCTGTTCTAAAATAATGAAGCCGCAGACGGGACAGCAGAAGGGTTCTTCCACGCTGACAACCGCTTCCCCGCACGCTGTGCAATACCACACCGGTATGCGGTGCCCCCACCACAATTGGCGGGAGATGCACCAATCGCGGATATTTTCCAGCCAGGCGAAATACACCTTCGTCCATCTTTCCGGCACAAACTTTATCCGCCCGTCTTTAACCGCTGCAATCGCGGGTTCCGCTAGAGGCTTCATCTTGACGAACCATTGCCGCGACAGGTAGGGTTCGATGACAGTCCGGCAGCGGTAGCAGTGTCCGACCGAATGTTTGTGATCGGTCACTTTCGACAGCAGTTTGCGTTCGCGCAATTCCTCAATCAGCGCCTCCCGGCATTCAAACCGGTCCATCCCAACGAAATCTTCACCCGCCTCAATGGTCATCTTCCCGGTTTCATCTAAAACTTTAACCGAGGGCAGATTATGCCGCTGTCCCATATCGAAGTCATTGGGGTCGTGAGCGGGGGTGACCTTGACCGCGCCGGTGCCGAATTCCATATCCACCGCTTCATCGCCGATGATGAGAATTTCCCGCTTTATCACAGGAATTTTGGCGGTTTTACCGATTAAATGCTTATAACGCTTGTCCTCCGGGTTGACCGCCACTGCAGTGTCGCCCAGCATCGTTTCCGGGCGGGTAGTGGCGACTTGGATGAATTCGCCGGGACGGTCTTTCAAATAATAATTGATCCACCACAGCCGGCCGTCATGCTCTTCATGGTCAACCTCTTCATCGGAGATGGCGCTCTTACAGCGGGGGCACCAGTTGACGATATAATCGCCGCGGTATATTAATCCTTTATTATATAAGTGGATGAAGGCGGCGCGCACTGCCTTGGATAATTGCTCGTCCATAGTGAACCGTTCGCGGCTCCAGTCGGCGGAATCGCCTAATAAACGCTTCTGCCTGGATATCACACCGCCATGTTCATGTTTATGCTCCCACACTTTCTCTAAAAATTTTTCTCTGCCAATTTCTTCCCGCCTAATCCCTTGTGCAGCTAATTTTTTCTCCACCACATTCTGGGTAGCGATACCGGCGTGATCGGTGCCGGGCAGCCATAACGCTTCATAGTCCATCATGCGGTGATAACGGATTAAGGTGTCCTGGATAGTATCCTGCAAAGCATGACCCATATGCATGATACCGGTCACATTGGGCGGCGGCATCATGATGACATAGGGCTTTTTTCCTCTGTTAACTTCAGTGCGAAAATAATTTCCTTCTTCCCAGATGTGATACCATTTGGGTTCAACTTGTATAGGGTCGTATATTTTGGATAGTTCGGTGCTCATAGGTTTATATTATTGATTTTACAAGAGTTCAATGAATTCGTCTTGATCTATTGCCGGATGGGATAAAATATCTTTCATCACACCTGGTTTAAGATCTTTATGATGATATGGCACAATGACATATATCGTAGAGTACTTCTCAGGATGATAAAGAAAAACATGGCTGCCTTTATGATGATGAACAATAAATCCCATCTTTTTTAAAGCTTAGATAACTTTCCGCGGACTAGCGACTGGCAGTTTAGGGCTCATTACACTAATATGGCAAATCTTTCTATAAAAGGTACAGCTTGTTCCTTCTCTTCCGGAATAGGAATATTTCGCTCAAGCAAACATTCGATATATCCTTGTATTGCATCTTTTACCATTTCCCGCGCCTCTTCTAATGTATCACCCTGTGTAGTGCATCCCGGTAAAGCGGGAACTCTTACTACATATCCGCCGGATTCATCCGGCTCGAAGATGACAGTATATTTTCTTTCGAGCATAATTATCCCTATATTATAATTTCTTAAATCTAAATCTGTAAATTATTTTGATTATCTTCGCCTTCTTTCACCACCTTCTGCGCTTTTTTGAAGGCTATGGAGCGGCCTGTATGTAAAGGAAGTTGTACAGATTCTTTCTTCTCGAAATAATCCTTTATATTCAAAATTTGAATCTTGGGATATTTTTTATTGAAGACATAAGACTGATAAGAGCCAGCCGCCGCCGCTTCGACTATCATCCTCTTGGTAGGAGGATTTAAAGTGATCAACACTCCCATAGCCGCTTTCTCCCGCTCCACCGTTCCGAGTAAATCACGGACATCCTTAGGACCTGTCCGTCCGCCTTTCACTGAAACAATAGCTATTTTGGATTTTCGGTCCTCATCATCGATGAAAGGATATACTCCGTCGATACCCAAATCCGCTCCTTTTTTCTTTTCTTCTACGCCTCCCGCAGGACGCGCTCCGATTAAATCCAAAGCCCACCATTGAAATTCGTATTTGTTCTGATCCGCTAAAGCTCTGGCTGAAGGGTAATCTTCGGGGATTCCGATTATTCTATATTCACAGTAGTCGCCAAATGCGTCATTCAGTCTTTTAGTGATAAGATTGACAGCGTGATAAGTGATATCGATGCCGATCCATTTTCGGTTCAATTTTTCCGCCGCTTCAATAGTGGTGCCGCATCCGCAGAAAGGATCAAAAATGATATCACCTTCGTTTGAAGAAGATTTTATTATCCGTTCAAGTAAAGCGACAGGTTTCTGAGTGGCGTAGCCTAATTTTTCCTTGGAAAAACTCATTATCTGAATGGAATTTAGTCTCTCTTCCTTGGAAATGTTCCATACATCTTCGATGGGTATTCCTGGAGTCTTTGCGGTAGCATCAACTTGTCCGCGCCTTTTATAATCCGCTCTATGGGGAAAATATTGTTTATTGAAGGTGAAACCGCCGCTTTTCACATAATATAATATTGTATCGTGATTTCTGATCCAATTAGCGGTCTTGGTCTTAAAGCCGGACACCCAGCCGATCCGCCAAATGATCTCCCGCCGGAAATTCTTCTTGTCATATATCACATCCAGGATAATCTTAAGATAATGGCTGGCGGAAGGGTCGCAATGCAAATATAAAGAGCCGGTTCTTTTAATAACGCGGTGAATTTCAATAAGCCTCGCTGTCATCTTCACCAGATAAGCCATTATGGGATTGGGACCGATGATTTCATAAAATCCGCTTATAAGACGGCGTATCCGTTCCGGTCCACCCTCTAATAAATCTTCATACTCATCCACCGCTTCCGGCCAATGCCAGAAATCGGTGAAGGCTTTCTTCTGAGCCGGAGGCGCTTCGCCTAATTCATCGCGGAATATCACATTATAATCCGCCTGCGAATTGAACGGCGGATCGAGATAAACCAAATCCACCGATTCATCCTCAATGCTCTCCCGCATTATTTTCAGATTATCGCCGTAATAGAGTATGTTTTCCATAAGAATTGAGCTTATCTTTCACAACTGCAGATCGTTCTGATTCTCCCCGTCTTCTTTCACCACCTTCTGCGCTTTTTTGAAGGCTATGGAACGGCCGGAGAAATTAGGTAATTCCGCTCTTAAATTATCGTTGAAATATTCTTTCACTGAGATTATTTGAATCTTAGGAAATTTCTTTTTAAATAGATAGGATTCATAGAATCCCGCGGTGGAAGCTTCAAGCTTCATTTCATTAGTTGGGGGATCGAGGGTAATCAAGATACCTATAGCGGCTTTTTCCCGTTCGACGGTGCCTTTGAGTTCGCGGACATGAACAGGGCCGGTTGTACCTCCCTTGACTGATATAACGGCGATTTTTGATTTCCTCTTCTCATCATCGATGAAGGAATAGATACCGTCAATTCCCCGGTCTCTGCCCTTTTTCTTATAATCTTCCCCCCCGAAAGGTCTGGCATCCACTAATGACAGCGCCCACCATTGGAATTCGTATTTATCTTGTTTAGCCAGTTCTTTGGCGGAGCCGTAGTCTTCCGGAATACCGTGAACCGCGTATATACATTCACCTTCAAACGCTTCATCTATCCGTTTTCGTACCAATTGGATAGACAAATGAGTTATATCAATACCAATCCATTTTCTTTTTAACTTTTCCGCCGCTTCTATAGTTGTGCCGCAGCCGCAGAAAGGATCTAAGACAACATCGCCTTCATTGGAGGACGCTTTTATTATTCTTTCGAGTAAAACTTGAGGTTTCTGGGTGGGATATCCCAGTCTTTCTCTAGCTGCTCTGTTGAGGAATGGAATATCGATCCACCAATCCCTGGGGAGCACTCCCGGTTTATCATCCAAGTAATCTCTATATATCCATTCCGGATGTTCTTTCTCAACCTGTGATGATAATCCATGTTTTCCGGTATATGGTCCCCCTTTTCCCCTAATTTGATATTTCCTGCCGTCCTCATCCGTCAGTTGAAACTTTGCAAATGTACCTGGTGAATACTCATAGGTGGCGGTTGACCAGTTGAAAGTGTAGCTTTTATTACAATCTTTCACATAAAATAGAATTACATCATGTTTTTTATTCCAATATCTCTTCGATAATTCACGCTCCTTATAACACCAGGTTATTTCATTTCTAAAATTCTTGACATCGAAAACCGAATCCATTAGAATTTTCAGATAATGGCTTGCGGTCGGATCGCAATGAAGGTATAATGATCCTGTCGCTTTAAGAACCCGCCGTAATTCTAAAATCCTCAAACTCATCATTACCAGATACGCCATCATAGCGCAGGGACCCAAAAAATCATAGAATCCTTCTATCATTCTTCTTACATTTTCCGGAGCATCCGCGCGTAATTCGTCGAATTCTTCCACCGCATCGGGCCAGCGCCAGGTATCGGAGAAGGCTTTTATCTGTGATGGCGCAAAATCGCCGCTTTCATCTTTAAATAAGATATTATAAGTGGCGCTGGAATTGAACGGCGGATCGAGATACACTAAATCCACCGATTCATCCTCAATGCTCTCCCGCATTATTTTCAGATTATCGCCGTAATAGAGCTTGTTTTCCATCTAAATCTCGAGATGATTTTGCTTTTTGCCTGTTTCTTTCTTCACTTTAGGTGCTTCTTTGTAAGATAAAGCACGCTTGGTGAATTGAGGCAAATGCGCCCTTTTATCTTTTTCAAAATAATCTCTTACGGATAAAATTTGTATTTTCGGGAATTTTTTGTCAAACACTACTGATTCATAATACCCTGCAGTGGCGGCTTCCCTTTCCATCTCCGGAGTCAGTGTGTCCAATGTGATCAATATCCCCATCGCCGCCTTTTCCCGTTCCACCGTCCCTTTCAATTCCCGCACATGAACAGGTCCGGTTTTTCCGCTTTTTACCGATATAATTGCTATTTTCAGTTTACGCTTTTCTTCATCTTTAAAACGGTATATTCCGTCGATGCCTCGATCTTTGCCCTTTTTCTTATCTCCGCCCAAAGGCTGAGCTTTAACCAAACTTAAAGCCCAAAATTGGAATTGATATGCATCTTTACCGGCTAAAAATTGCGCGGAAGGATAATCTTGAGGAATACCTTCGGTTTTATACAGACATTTCCCTGAAAATGCGTCTTCCAGTCGAGAACCTATAGCGGTTATAGCTAAATGAGTGATGTCTATCCCCAGCCACTTGCGGCCTAAAGCTTCCGCTGCTTCGATAGTAGTACCGCACCCGCAAAAAGGATCAAGCACAGTATCGCCGGGATTGGATGAGGTTTCGATGATGCGTTTCAATAGGGCGAACGGTTTTTGCGTAGGATAACCCATCCGTTCCGCCGCCATCGAACCCAAGGGCTGAATATCGGTCCAAAGATTGCTGATTTTTCGCCCTTCATATTCATCAGCATATACTTTATAGCGAGGCCTGTCTCCGCCTGTGAACAAGATTAAATGAGGATTTTCCGTAAGACGGCGATCGATTGTTTCTTGTGTCCAGCGCCAACCTTGTTCTGTTGAAATAGTTTTGCCTAAAATGTTTCGAGTTTCACCTTTGCTGCCCACATTTTGCGGTTGTTCTAAATGATAATGAGTGTACCTTCTCCCAGTCTCTTCCTCAATATATGGAAATTTTTTCTTGATTTCCGTATCCGATAGTTGATGGAATTGACGATTGAAAGTATAATCATCGCTTTTACTGTAAAAGAAAATGGAATCCACCATCACATCGAACCGTCGGGTCGCCAAATGATGCCCTAAAGTGCGTTTCCAGATAATCTCATTGTGGAAATTCTGCAGTCCGAAGATGCGGTCCAGCAGGTGTTTCAAATAGTGGCTGGCGGTGGCATCGCAATGAAGATATAGGGAAGCGGTGCTTTTCATCACTCGCTTCAGTTCCAGCAGACGCGTAGTCATCATCACCAGGTAAGCCATCATGGAACAGGGTCCCATAAATTCATAAAGCCCTTCGATTAAACGCACCACACTATCCGGAGCGATTTTTTGCAGCTCTTCATATTGCGCTTCGGCGCTGAATTGTTCATCTTCACACTTCCAATGCCAAGTATCCGAAAATGCTTGCACTTGCGAAGGCGCCAATCTGCCGCTTTCATCGCGGAACAGCATGTTGTAGGTCGCCTGTGAATTGAACGGCGGATCAATATAGACTAAATCCACCGATTCATCAGGGATGCTCTCCCGCATTATCTTAAGATTATCGCCGTAATAGAGCTTGTTTTCCATCACTGTGAAAACCTGTGATTATCTGATATTCTTGGCGCACCTAAAACCCACGAAATTCAACTGAGATGCGGGTTTCAGCCGGTTGCGGCAGTACACTGTTATGAATTCCGCAGTATAATTGAAAGAACCGCCGCGGATCACCTTCGCTGTTCCCTTCGCAGGACCCTTGGGATTGTTCCACTTAGTGGAATCCGCATAAAATGTGGGAGAGTAATAATCATACACCCATTCCCATACATTGCCGGCCATATCGGATAATCCGTATCCGTTAGGAGGATATTGCCCCACAATGCGGATATTTAAATCTTGAACAGTTTCATCATAGCGGTAGTTGGCTTTAGTTTCATCAGCTCTGCCTTCCCAAGGGTACTCTTTGCCGATGAGTCCTCCGCAGGCGGCGATTTCCCATTCCGCTTCGGTGGGCAGTCTTTTTCCCGCCCATTTACAGTAAGCTGCAGCGTCATCCCAGGACACTCCCACCACCGGTTGAAAGGGATGATTGTACAGTGAATCATCCCAAAAAAGAGGCTGGCGGTAACCGGTGGAATCTAAAAAAACCTGATACTGCGCATTGGTGACTTCATGAATATCGATGTAGAAGGAATCTATTGTCACTTCATGAGCCGGCCTTTGGTCGGATAAACCCTTGCTGTTACCGATAAAATATTTTCCGCCGGTAATTAAAGCCATGCTGTCGGGCGGCACATCCAATGTATCAGCGGTCAAACTGACTATGAGGGATGAATCAGCAATTGGGTTGGCTTGGGATGAATCGGGATATGAGCCTGAACCGCCCTCCTGCGTGAAAGACCAGCCCGCAAATATAATTATTGCTGAGGCGGAGACCAAATATCGTAGATTACGCATTATTTTTAGAAATGAGTTATAGGAAGAAGACAAAGTCTGCGGGAAGCAAGCCGGATTAAACCGTGTCCCGGTGAGGTATTTATATTAAACTGATAATCGGCTGGTTAGTTCCTTATTCAGTATTAATATAATAACGACTTGTGCTATTTAAAATACTCCGCCATCTGATTGATATTATATAACTTAAAAGAACATGTAAGATTCTAACTTTCTGAATTTTGGGAATATGTATGTCCGGGTCAGGGACGACCCCGCCTACCTTAGTATCGTAGTCCGGGTCGTCCCTGACCCGGACATACATATTCCCAAACTTCACAAAGCTAAAGTGTTACAATAAATTAGATCAATGGCTTCCGGAAAATTCAAATAGCGCGGCCGCTTCTTCACCTTTTTCTAATCATGCATTGAGTGTCCCATAAAAAAAACACATCTTCATTTTTATCGACGAAAAATTCATCGTATGCTTTTTTTACTCCCGGGCAAGAAATCGAATTATAATCGTGAGAAATTATCACACCGCCTTCTTTCAACCGGGGATAAAAGAAATTCAGACCTGAAAGTGTTGATTCGTATATATCTACATCCAGATGAACGAAACAGAATTGGATATTTTTAGGTAAATCCTTGCTCGAATTAGGGAAAATACCTTTGTGAAAATGGATATTGGAATAACTTTTCAAATATCGCTGCACACTTTCTAAAGTCGTGTCTGAAAAATCGCCTTTTAGGTGCAGATCAACCGCGCTGTTGACCTCGGGCATACCTTCAAAAGTATCGAATAAGTGAAGTGTGAGATCTGACTTGAACTCGCTGATTAATTTAGCGCCGCCGCCTTTATAGACTCCCACCTCAGCTATAGAACCCCCCAAAGGCAATGATTTTGTGAGATAATAATAGATGTTGAAGGCTTCTCTTATAGTCAAACTCATCCTTCCTTCTTGAATCATCCTCCACCAGAACTCTGTGAACCGTTCTTCATTTCTGATAGTATTATTAGTCAACTGGAGGTATTTATAAGGCAGCGAAGGACTAATATAACGAAGCTTCTCTAAAATTTTTATGATCAAAGTGACATTCCTTTCAGCGTTTCCCTTTTCTTTGCTCAAACACTTTTAATAGTATTATTCCCGATACGAATCCGCCGATATGGGCGAAGAAAGCGACTCCGGCTTTAGCCTGAAGCGTGGAAAATCCGTTGAATACTTGAAACAATATCCATAAACCCAGCACCATAAGCGCCGGAATTTTCATTATGTGAATGAAGAAGAAAAACGGTATCAAAACGGTCACCTTAGCGAAAGGATATCTGATGAAATATGCTCCTAACACTCCTGAAACCGCCCCGGAAGCGCCTACCATCGGCACGGTCGAAGAAGGGGACATTATTCCTTGTAAAAGCGCTCCGGCGGTCCCGCAAAGAAGATAAAATATGATGAATCTGACACGCCCGGTGATATCTTCGATATTATTGCCGAATATCCATAAATACAGCATGTTGCCGCCCAGATGAAAAATTCCGCCATGCAGGAACATACTGGTGAAGACGGTCAATAAAGGCGGTATAGGAGTCATGGGCCCTTCACTAAGAAAAAGCCTCGAAGGAACGAATCCATATTGATTGATGAAAGCTATCATAGCCTTCTGCGTCAGGGGCAGTTCAAAGAACAGATATACTATCACATTAGCGGCGATCAGCAGGATTGTCACTATGGGAAAATGGCGGGTGGGATTGTCATCGCGAATCGGTATCATCGCTGTTCCACATAAAACTTGACCGTCTTCTCCGTTGTATTTCCGCAGTTATCGACCGCAGTTACGCTGAATGTGTGTCCGCCCGGAGCGAGACCGTTTCTGATATAGGCGAATCCATTTTTGATGGGCGCATCATATTCGTGAAGCGTCCATTGTCCATCGATCATCACTTTCATATCATCATAATTCAAACCTGATAATGTGTCCTCTGCGGTGAATGTGAACCGCTTGATATCTGAGTTTATTTTCGCTCCGTTTGAAGGATATAAAATTTCAAGCGAGGGTGGGATTTTATCGTATAGAACCGCGAAAGTTTCCAGATTCAGACAGCTCCCTTCAATTCTCATGCTGTAAATCTCATTGCCTAAAAAAGTCATCTTTCCATTATTATAGAAATAAATACCCGCTTGTCCGCTGGACAATTCACCGCGCCATGACAAAACCGCCGGGCGTTTCAAGGGTATCCATTGCGGTTCCAACATATATCCCTGCGGGCTGGCGTATTCGTAATTCCCCGGCAGTTCAGCCGTCTCAATAATCTGTAAAGCGGCGTAAAATGTATCATAGACACTATTTTTCGGAAAATACACCTGCCAGTTTCTATCGGGCGCAGTTATCTTCCCGCCTTTTTCAGGAGAAATTCCGCTTATATACCAGCTTTCAATCACATTTCCGGCGGGTGAAACTAAGAAGTTAAATCCATCCATCTCCGAATTCAGGGGAATCCGGCAGATGAATCCCGCCCGCGTTTGAGTGAAATTCAATTCGAATGACTTGGATCCCAGCCATCTCACACCGTCCACCGCCTTCGCCGTCTCAAGCCGGATCCAATCTTGGAAAAATTCTGATTTAATATCTTCAAATGATTCTTTTTCAGCAATGACAGTCTGTTCCCATCTATCGGCGCCGGAAATTTCTATCGGAAAAGGTATTAATGGAAAGTCAAAGAAATCCAGACATCCTTCGATAGCGCTTTGGTTTCCGTAATAATCTTCCAGGATAATGGTGAATCGCTTCTGACCGGATGACACGATTCGAGTGTCAATCACTCCACCGCCTGAATAAAACGGAAGATTTGAACCTTCACTGCGGTATAAGTTCTGATAAGTGTCTCCGGTGAACCTTTTTAAATAGGGATTTCGATCCAGCTCCACTTCCCGGGAGCTGGAATATGCGCAGAAATCGAAAGCGGACGAAAATAATTCCTCATCTTCTATGAACAATTGACAGCGGTAAGGCGCTACCGGATTGGGAGCGTAATCGGTTTTATCGTAACAATTGACGGAAAATCCTACTCTGCCGCAGATGACCGGGGTATCAGGCAGTTTATAGCTGTCATTGTTTGAATGCTTCATGAGAGTGAATACTTGCGGTTTACAGTCGCTGTCGATTTCGGATTCGGCGTCAAGGGGGATCAGAGCGATTTTCAAGGGGACAGGAGGGCGGCTGTCAGATATAACAAATCCCCGCGCGAAAGGATTTAAGGCGCGGCTGTAGGGTTTTCTGATTTCAAAGTGAAGATGCGGGATGGTAGTTCCGGAACGGCCTGAATACCCGATTATCTGCCCGGCTTCCACCGGAAATTGAACTGTCTCCGTGAACATATCCAGATAGAAAGAACTGTCCTCCCATTGCTTATTCCATACCAGAGATTCGATTTCGGGAATGAATCCCTGCAGATGAGCATAGACCGCGGTATGACCATCATCGCAGGAGAGATAAAGCGCTTTCCCATAGCCTCCCATCTGAATCTTGATGCGGGAGATATAGCCGTCCGCTGCCGCCAGCACGGGCAGACCGCTGGCGCCGCCGGTACGGATATCGATTCCCATGTGGAAATGCCCGGGCCGGTATTCTCCGAAGGAGGAGGATATAGAGTGATATCCCTCAATAGGCCAGACGAAATTCCAATCATCCCCGGCGGACAAACCGCCGCTGCAGAACAGCAGGAGAATCAACAATGAAGGGAAAGCGCGCTGAATCAATGATAATCCCTCAAGAGCGGCTTCATCACAGCTTCTCTAACAGTCTCCTTGCCAATTCGGTATATTCGCTGTCGGGATAATTGGAGAGTAATCTGGTCAATTCCCGCTTGGCGCTGGCGTTGTCATTCATGCGTATGTAGCACAAGCCAAGTTTCAATTGGGCGTCATCATCCTTGTTGGTGCTGGCGTAGGAAAATACCTTCTCGAATTCAATCAGAGCTTTCTGGTAATCCTTGGTGGCGTAATAAGTTTCGCCAATCCAGTACTGGCAGTTGTCCGCTAATTTGTGATTGCGGTCGCGTTCGATCAATGTCTGAAACAGTTCCAAAGCTTTAGGATACCGTTTCTGCTTGAATTCCTCCAAAGCTTTGTTATAAAGCTGTTGGAGATCGTCGGGGACTTCGGTCGAAACAGACTTAGTTTCTTTAACCGGTTTTGTTTTAGGCTGAGAGGGAGCTGAAGAAACCGATGTAACGGGTGAAACAGCGGCCGGCTGGTATTTCATCGCATCTATCTGAGTATAAAGCCGGCGGATTTCCGCCCGAAACTGGGCGATTAGACTGTCTTTCACCGCCAATTCAGCCTGCAGTTTCTCATTCGCCTTGGACAACTGGTCGATGCTGTACTGATAGTACTTCTTGTCCTCCTCGTTCAAAGGCTTATCTTGACCGATTACAGCCTGATTGAGGAATACCGGCGCCAATACCAGCAGGATGAGACAGTATGGGAGTATTTTTCTCATGTTTTCCATAACTTTAAATATAGAAAATCTTTAGCAGTTTGTCAAGAGTTCAAAGAAGATTTATCGAAATCAGAAAAGATTCACAGGTAATTAAGTTACAAGTTACAAGTTACAAGTTACAAGAATATTCACTGGCTATTATGGCTATTTTGGCTATGAAATGTGGAAAATATTCACAAGCTATTAAAGCGATGAAAGCTAAGAAATCCGAAGCACGAAATCCGAAATCCGAAACACCAATGACAAGTGACAAGTGACTGTTATTTATCCGCTTAATCCGCTTAATCCG
>JADHWD010000017.1 GCA_016783645.1 bacterium | reverse complement strand
TGCTCCATTATCTTATTAATATCAAACATTTCCACTGCCCTCTTGCGGGCGTTCCGACTGATAGTATCCCTCAGCTTATGATCTTTCAGCAATTTTATTATAGCGGCGGCGAATTGTTCCGGATTCAGCGGGTCCGCCAAGAGACCAGATATGCCATCCTTTACAATTTCTGGTCCACTCACTCTCGATGTTATTACTATTGGAGTTCCGCATGCGAGCGCTTCCACCGGCACTATTCCGAAAGCTTCCGCCTTGGAAGGAAACACCACAATCCCGGCTTGGTTATACCATTGCGGCAGCTGTTCATTTGGTATGAAACCGAGAAAACGAACCGAATTTCGATTTTCCGGATTGAGTTGATTAAGCAGGCTTTCCTTGAAGACTTCCCCCTTTTTGCCGTCCGGCAGACGGCCGATTAGTACCAATTCGGCGCCGGGAATCTCCTGGAAGACTATCCGCATCGCTTGAAATAATTCAATCACACCTTTCCGTTTATCGACCGTGCCGACATATAGTATCTGTTTCTCCCGCCTTTCCAGTCCCATCGGTTTGAATACAGATAAATCCACCCCATTGTAAATCACAGTATAATCGCGGTTTTTGAGATTCAAAGTTTCCAAAGTCAAAGGAGCGATATGCCGGGCGACTGAAAGAATATAATCCGCCATCTTAACATTGCGCCGCTCAACATAGCGTATCAATCTATGCGCTCTCTGGCCCTTCGATTTCCAATTGGGAGTGTACGCTCCATGCAGGCGGACAATTAGAGGACTGAAGGGTTTATACCACAGGGGCCCGCTCCAATCGTAGCTTTCGACTATGTGAAAATTATGAATCTGCGATAATTCTTTTATTTTATTAGATAATTTTATCCTTTGACCAAAGAATTTCAAGCTGTATCTGCGGTTAATCAACTTGGGAATATAAGGGAAAAGGTGTTTAAATCGATAGACTCTTATCCCTTCCTCGATATTGCATTCATCTTTTTTAACTTTGGAATCGAATCCCACAATAGTGACATCATAATTCAAATCAGTGAGTTTCTTGGCTAATGTGTAATAGAAAATTCCGATGCCTCCGTATATTGTGGGAGGATATTCGCTGCAGACGAAACAGATGTTCATCGATTCACCTCATTTATTTTAATCACTTCGATTTCTTCGCCGGTATCATCATTCACTCCGATATGTGCAGTCACATGTTCCAAGTCATATATCTTTCTCTTGTAGTATTCTTTATTGAAACCTTTTCCTTTGGAGGGTTCGGGCGGATGCCACAGATGATACATCCAGGCGCGGTGGCTGATATTGAATCCGAAAATCTTCATAAGATAAAGCCTCCGGCCTAAATCGTCATCGGGATGCCCCCATCCGATATAGTTGTCATCGAATCCATTAACTGATTGAAATTTATCTTTGAACAGCGAGAAACCTCCCGCCTGTAGTTTCGGACGCATATCACCGATGCCCAGATGTTTTCCGATATGATAAATATAATCTTTCACCACTAATTTATATAGATGTTTTTTATGCTCTTCATACAGTTTAACGAGATATTCGACGGCTGAATCATCGCATATTTTCTCTTTTTCATCTTTTTTTGTATAAATCGGCCTGGTGATTATGAATCTATTGGAGCGGGCGAATCTTTTGGTGTGCTTGAAATAATCGATGCTGGGGATACAATCTTGATCCAGGAAGCATAGATAGTCTCCTGTAGAAATCCGCGCTCCGTTATTGCGCGCTCTTGCTGAGCGGAATCCTTTGTTTCTCTGTCTTACCGCTTTACAAGGTATCTTAATCTCACTTTTATATTTTTCAATAACTTTAACCTGATCCTGTTCCGAACCATCATCGGATATTATAATTTCATGTAGATCATCCTGATGATATTTTACAAGCTGATAGATGAAAACATCGGTGATTTCAATGCGGTTGTATGTTGGTATAATGAGGCTGATTTTCATTTTAGGCACAACTCATCTCTTTATTAAAATATAATTCCGATATTCTCCCAGCTTTTTTCCGCCAAGCAGCTTATTTTCGATGAAACTTAACAATCGGTATTTGAACTTTTCATGTTTATGCGGCGCCCGGCTGGTATTCGGCTTGCCGGAATACTGCAATTTATCCCGCCAGTTGAAGCGGGAAATCATCTCCTTCATCACTTCAGGATGCGTCCCTTTGAATTCCGCTAATAGATTCAGCGGTCCGTAATCAAATTCGGGCGCGGAATCCTTATACATCTCCTTCACTTTTTTCTCGCCCCAATGGATAGTGTCCAGCGATTTCCGCTTGTTCTGCATCAGATGCGGCGGTCTCACCCAGCCGTAATGATAAATCTCCGCACCGGCATTAGCGACTCGTAATTTCCTTTCTCCTATTTTGAAGGACTGTGCCGACAGGTGGCTGCGGACTCCGATATTATTGCGGATGATACGGATTTCCCGTGAATACCAGCCGTGCCCTTGATGATAGTGTTGATAATCACCCCAAAAATGCTTATACCGAAATAATAAGCCCTCAATTTCTTTGATTTCCAGTGACTCCAGGCATCTATTCTCTATGACAGGCAGATATTTTTCATGAACAACTTCATCCGCCTGTAAGTAGAAACACCAGTCACCGGTGCAGGCGTCAAGCGCGATGTTGGTCTGGCGGGCGTTCTCCGCTCCGTGATAAGGCTGATTATCCAAATCCCAAACGGTGTCGATTATCTTGATTCTGGGATCTCCGATGGCTTCGATGACTTCACGGGTATTATCATCTTCATCACCCTGCCCCACCGCTACGATGAATTCATGGCAGATGGGAAGAATGGATTTTATCGCCTCGGCGGCCGGGTAATACAGCTTCACCCCGTTGCGCACAAATGAAAAACCGGATATCTTCATATTTTTAAATTAACAAGGATGCACAAAATATTCAGGATGATAAAGTAAAAAATTCACAAGCTATTAAAGCTATTAAAGCTATAAAATCCGAACACAGAGCAGCGAAAACCGAATACCAGTAATGAGTGACAAGTGACTGTTTTATATCCGCTTAATCCGCTTAATCTGCTGTGAATCATTATCTGCAATAATCTTGGAAAAATCTTTCATATTCCTCTATAGTATTTTCTATGGAAAAATCCTCTAAAGCGTTTTTTTTTCCGTTCTCGATGAATTTTTTTCTTACATCGTCATTTTCCAGTAAAATTTTTATTTTCACCGCCAAATCTTCGATGTCATTCTCGTCGAATAGATAACCATTGACGCCGTTTTTTATCAGGTCGATATTTCCAGCGGCTCGGGTGGCGATGACCGGCACACTCATCGCCATCGCTTCCAGCAGCGCTTGAGATAATCCTTCGGTTATTGAAGGCAGAACTTTGATATAAAACAATTTGTAATGATAAAGCGTCTCCTCCGGGCTTAAGAATCCGGTGTATATCACTTCATGCGCAGTTTTGTATTTAGCGGTGATTTTCCGGTAAATATCTTTCTCCTCCGCGCCTATCAGAATGACTTTGAGCTTGCTGTCGATCAGGTTCACAGCCTTCAATAGCTGTTCCTGCTGTTTACTGCGGGACACACAGCCGATGACTTTATCATCCGGCTGAATTCGATATTTCCGCCTCAATTCTTCAACATATTCGGGATTCTGCAGTTTATATTTTCCGCGCGGTGTCCCATTATAAATCACTGTTATATGTTTTTCCGGGATTCCCAAATCGGCAAGCTGGCGTTTAACTCCTTCGCTGACCGCGATAATTTTTTTAGTTCCAAGAGTGTAAAACCAATTCTGCAGGAAGATACCGGAACTTTTGGGAGTCTGCCGCCGGGTGTGGAATACATTGACATTCAGTCTGTATATCCAATTCGCTAATATCGAAGTATAGCGGTCCTTGCTCGATTGAGCGTTGATTATATGAATATCGTACTTTTTTACGGCATCCCGGATCTGTTTGATATTATCCCAATCGAACTTGCTCTTGAATGTCATCGGAATCAGAACAACTTTACCGCCTTTTAGTATCTTGTAAAGCAGTGATTCCCGGCGGCAGCCGGTATAAACATTATGCCCTCGGTCAGCCAATCCTTGGGCGAGGTAGGCGATGGAATTGGTCGATCCTGCGATACCGCCTTGGTATGTGAGTATAAGTATGTTCAACTCACCTTATGATTAGCCGATGAATCCACCGGATCCACCCGGTATTGTAAATCATGAAGATGCTTATATTCGCCTTCCTGCGACATTAATTCTTCATGCGAACCCTCTTCAACTATCTCCCCTTTATCAATCACAAGAATTTTACCGGCATATCTCACAGTAGAGAGGCGGTGGGCGATAATAATTACAGTTCTTCCCTTGATTAACAGTTCCAAAGCTTCTTGAATCAGCCTTTCAGCCTCGCTGTCCAGCGAAGAAGTAGCTTCATCGAAGATTAAAAGTTCCGGATCTTTCAAAACAGCTCTGGCGATGGCGATGCGCTGTTTCTGTCCGCCGGATAAGCGGGAACCCTTCTCGCCGATCATTGTGTCATACCCATTTGGTAATTTCACAATGAAATCATGAGCGTTCGCCAGTTTAGCGGCGTCAATCACTTTCTCTAAGGGTATATCGGGCCGGCCGTAGGCGATATTATTAAATACAGTTTCGTTGAATAAGTTGATTTCCTGAGTGACAATTCCTACTTTTCGGCGGAAATCATTCAAATCCAAATCCCGTAAATCGACTCCGTCTATTGTGATACTCCCGGAATCAGGATCGTAAAATCTCAGGGCTAAATTGGTCAAAGTGGTCTTGCCGCCGCCGGAGGGACCGACCAAAGCTATAACTTCACCTTTACTGATTGTCAGATTTATATTTATCAGCACCTGTTTGCCGCTGCGGTAACTGAAATATACATCCTTGAAACTGATATTATCCTTCAGACTCATGAAGGATTCAGCATTGGGGCGGGATACGATTTCCGGCTGACGGTCATATATATCAAAGAACCTGCCGGCGACGCCTATTCCCCTGGAGATATCATTATATATTCTGGAAATAGTCCGCAGAGGCTGTAATAGCGAGTATAACGCTCCGATGAACACTACGAAAGCGGCGGCGTCAAATTTACTTTCGGGATTGAGGATCATATTGCCGCCGTACCATAACAACACCACCCCTATCACAGTGGATAGGAATTCCGAAACCGGCCGGTTCAGCATATTATATTTCACCATTTTAACCATCGACCGGTAATATCGCTTGGATTCAATCTTGAATCTTTCGATTTCGAACTTGTGCATAGAAAAAGCCAGCACCACCTTGAAGGCGTTCAAGGTCTCTTCCAGCACACTGGTGATACCCGCCACATTCACCTGAGAACGATAGGAATACCGCTTCAATTTCTGGGCAATCTGTCCTAAAATTAACACCATCGGAGGCATAATCACGATGGCGAATACGGTGAGTTTCCAGTTGATAGCGAAAGCCAGCGCTAAAAATATCAAGATTTGTGAAAAATTATAAATAGTATCCGCCAGATTCGCCACCACCATCCGCTTCATCAACTCAACATCGCTTATCAAGCGGGAAATCATATCGCCGATCCGGTATTCATCCAGAAAAGGCAGTGAGAATTCGTTCATCCGCGCATACAGCTTGTTGCGCATTTCGCGGACGAATAGTTCTTCTAAAACTCCGAAGACAAGACGGTAAAAATAATATGTGAGGCTCTTGATGAAAATTACAATAATGAAGAAAGCGCAGAGATATGCCAGCACAGTTTTAGGATGATTGCGTTCCAGTAAATTCAAAAAATTCACTTTAAGGTTGTTCACAAAAACCGGAAAATAATCACCGGTCTTCAGATCCTCCTGCGGCAGGCTGTTTTTGTACTCCTTAACCACCTGTTTCAATAACGGCGTTTCATCATATTGGACTACCTGCGCGGAGGAATTGGTGAACAGTTTACTAAAAATGGGATACAGCATGGTGATAGACACCGCTCCGAAGACGGTGGTGATCATCATCAACAGCAATCCCACTAAAAACCGCCGCCAATAAGATTTAATATATGATACTAATCGAAAGTATATCCGCATTTATGGAATGATGAATGGTGAATGGTGAATGAAAACTGAGAATTCATTATTCTTGTTAAGTGATGCCGGCTCTCCGCTGCCGGCGCCGGTTATTTGCTCTTGATTATAATCCCCCTTAGTCCCCCTTTAAAAAAGGGGGAAATGTAATTTTCTTTTAATAGCAGTTGTATCTCCCCCTTTAATAAAGGGGGGAAGGGGGGATTTTTATACTTTTTTCGTACCGATTCTCTTACCTGAATCAGCTGGATAAGCGAATTTTAAATGATCGGAATTAATAACGCTCCTAATAATTATTCCTTGTCCGTTATTCGCTATTCAATATTTTCAAGTACACCGCTTCCGTCCCTTCCACCATCTTATCATCGGTGAACTTCAGTGATTTCTCATGGGCGGATTCGCCCAGTTTTTCAGCTAATTCTTTATCTTCAATCAGCCTGATTATCGCTACCGCGAGCTTCTCCGGATTCTGCGGTTCAACTAATAATCCGTTGATTTCATGTTCAATCAAGTCAGGTATTCCTCCGGCGGCGGAGGCGGCGATGGGAAGGCGATGATACATCGCCTCAATCAGGGAACTGCATAAACCTTCTAATTTGGATGACTGAACATAGATATCGAAAATATTGAAGAATCTTGGCGCATCGTTTCTGAAACCCAAAAGCCGCGTTCTATCCTGTAAAGACAAATCTGCAATCAGTTTTTCAATTCTTTTTCTTTCCCCGCCTTCACCCAGCATCAATAAAATTGTATTGGGATATTTATCAATTATAATCTTGAAAGCGTTTATGAGTGTGGGATAGTCCTTATGGTCAGCTAAAGCGGCGATGGTGCCGATCACCCGGCAGTTTGCAGGAATCCCAATCTCTTGTTTAATTTTATCCTCTTTTTTCTCATTTAATTCAAACCTGACGCCGCTGGGCGCTAATGATATTTTTTGCGGGTCGACGCCGCTCTTCTTTAGAATATCTTCAATGCGGGATGAGATCGCTATAGTGTGATCGGCTTGACGGTATTTCCATTTGGAGAAGAAACCGCTTTGAGGCAAAAAATCCACCCGGCGGGTGATTATCACTTTAGGTTTGGATTTTGAGAAGAATTTCGCTAATAATCCCATAGAGTGCGCGTGCGCGGTGTGGCAGTGTATGATTTTCGCGCCGAAATTATCCGCCATTCTGCCGATACGCCAGCCGGAAGAGATATCTAATTCGCTAGACATCGGGATTTCTAAAAACCTATCAGGGGGGATATCGATGAAATCCTGCAGTTGATTTTTGGGGCGAACGATGATATAATTCCGCCATCCCCGCTTCTCCAGACCTTCAGCTAAGTATTTTGTCTGCCGTTCACCGCCGCGCAATTCTGAGGAGGTGTTTATATGAATAATTATTTTCCCATTGAACATATTATAACGAGCGACATTAATTCTAATTATTTAATAATCCCCTCTTCCCCCATAAGCGCTTAATTAAGACATTTTTCACGGAATGTAGGGGCGAAGCATTTTAGGGTAACAAGCAAAATATCAAACACTTGCAAAAAATGCTTCGCCCTGATAAGCACATCCAATTCCGCTTATTCAAGCGCTTATGCCCCTCTTCCCCCCTTTAGTAAAGTGGGATTTATGTTTCCCCCTTTTTTAAAGGGGGACTAAGGGGGATTATAATTATTGTAGAACATATTTTCGAACAAATCATTATGAAGTTTATTATAGTAACATTTTAGCTTTGTGAAGTAAATAATGTCGGGATTGAGACAATCCCGACTCCACCAGAAGAACACCCGCCGTGGAGGCAGGATTGTCTCAATCCTGCCTTTTTAAACAATTAAAGTGTCACCCATCTTATAAAGGAAAAGGGTAACTGTTTAGTTTTTTGAAGATGGCGGGGTCAGGGACGACCCCGCCTACCTTAGTCTCGTAGTCCGGGTCGTCCCTGACCCGGACATACATAATCCTGAAATTCAGAAAGCTAAACTGTTACGGAAAAGGATAGCGCTTATCATGTATCATATTTCTTGATAAAAGAACGATATAATTCGACATCGTATTTACTGCCGATGATCAGGGGAACTCGCTGATGGAGTTCTTCCGGCACGATATCGAGTATATCGACCAATCCGTCAATCGCCGCGCCGCCCGCTTCAACCGCAATCATCGCCAAAGGCTGAGCCTCATACAGCAGACGCAGTTTGCCGCGGGGTTTTCGAGGATTTTTCTTGTCAACCGGATATAAAAATATACCGCCAAACAGCAGATTGCGGTGAAAATCAGCCACTAATGAACCTATATAGCGGGCAGTATAAGGCCTGTCGGATGCCGGATCCATCTCCTTGAGATAGTCGATATATTTTTTAGTGCCTTCCGACCAGAACCGGTAATTACCCTCATTACAGCTGTAAATCCTCCCTTTAACGGGCATTTTCACATCCTCATTACAGAGGAGAAATTCGCCGATGGAGGGATCCAGGGTGAAAGCGTGAACGCCGTTGCCAGTGGTATAGACCATCATGGTGGAAGAACCATAGATGATGTAGCCCGCCGCGGCTAGTTTCCAGCCGGGCTGTAAATAGTCCTCCTCCGAACCATCTATACCAGGTGATATTTTACGATGTATTCCAAAAATCGTACCGATGGAAACATTCGCATCGATATTTGAAGAGCCGTCAAGGGGGTCGACTGTCAATGCGTATTTGCCGATTTTGAATCCCTCCGGGACATGCACTGCGTATTCACGCTCTTCTGTCGCCATGATACATATATGTCCGGAACGGATGAGACTCTGAACGAACACTTGGTCAGCGTATTCGTCCAGTTTCTGAACCGATTCCCCCTGCACATTTTCATATCCGGTCAGACCGAGTATCTCCACTAATCCGGCTTTATTCACTTCTCTTGAAACCACTTTGCCTGCGATAGCGATATCAGACATCAAGCTGGAAAATTCACCGGTCGCTTCCGGAAAGAGCCTCTCCTGGTCCATCAAGTGCCGTTCAACTGTCACCAATCTGTGCACCATAATGAACTCCTAAATCTTTATGTTTAAGAAATTTGCGATTTCAATAAAATCACCCATAATATAGTCCGCTTCTATCAGATAATCCTTAGAAAGCGTTGAAGTGATGGCGATTACTGTCATTCCGGCTGTCTTGGCGGAATGGATACCTTTAGGCGCATTTTCTATGACAAGGCAGTCTGACGGCGGCAGATTCAATCCCGCCGCCGCTTTCAAAAACGGTTCGGGGTGAGGTTTGCTGTTTTCCACAATATCGCTGGTGATGATGATATCAAAAAGAGCCAATTCATCTTCATCGATGACTTTTCGGATATTTTCCAGAATCGAACCTGTCACTAACGCCAGTTTGTATCCGTTTTTTTTCAATCTGCGTAAAAGCTGCGAAGCGCCTTCGACCATACCGGACGGAGCATCCGCCCGGTAAATATCCCGCTTTCTCGCCACTAACGATTTTATCTGCGGTTCAGTCAACCGCAGGTTATGCTTGCGGGTGATATCGCCGGCGGAAAACTGCGCCTTTTCACCTTCGCGAAGCTTTATCTCATTCTCATCCACCTCCATTCCGTATTCCGATAACACCTGCTTCCAGGCGCGGACATGCGCCGGCATCGAATCTATCAATACTCCGTCAAGATCGAAAAGCGCCGCTTTGAAGTTATTAGCATTCATCTTTATATAAATTAGATTCGAGTTGCCAGATGCGAATTGCGAGCTGTAACTTGCTGACTTGCCAACTTCATTTCAATACATCCCGTAAAGGTTCGAAATTCATAAAATCGGCATGGTTGACAATGCGCGCTTCCGGACTGCGGTAGCCGGAATCGCCTTCATGCGCGTGTACGGCGATGATATGCACCACATCGTCCGGCAGTCCGCATACCGCGGCTAAATTCGCCCCGCTGAAAGGATGCCGCAGGAATTTTCCGTTATCGCTCTTCAAATACTTCCCTTCAACCCGCTTGTATTCCAGCAGTTTTCCAATATCGTGCAGAAGCGCTCCGGAAATTAGATAATCGCGGTTCAACTGATAATATTGGGAATATTCCTTGACGAAAAGGTCGAAAGCCGATAATGAAAGCTGTGTAACAGCTAATGTATGTTGAAGCCAGCTTACCGGACAGTTGGGAATCAACAGTGTGAAAGGGATTTTGTCCAAGTCCGCATGAGTCCAGCCGCCTTGTTCAATACCCATGATGATGCACTTTTCGGTCCTATCCCGCAGAATTTGATCTTTGATACCTTTGAGTTCCGGGAAAATAGCGTTGATATCGCTCATTATTTATTCCTCATATAATTAATTAACAATGAGATACAGGATTATGATCTATGATTCTTGATTCTCGATTCTTAATGTTTTCGGCAGCCCGGTTTCTCCGAAACCGGGGATTTTAGGTGTCGACTGCGGAGAGTCGACACCACAAGGAATGTAAGGACAGAACAATGTTCTGTCCCTACTGGATTCCCGCCTGCGCGGGAATGACATAAGCGGAGTGGATTACTAACAACTAACAGCTAACAGCTATTTTCAAATTAAATCCACTTCTTCAGATTAGCGTCAGCCATGATCACCGGGTCGATAGCGCCAGTGGATGAAGTGAATAGAGTGGTTACTCCGGGCCCATGTCCGGCGGTGGTGCAGGCGCTGTGGACAATCACTCCCACTGATATCGCTCCGCCTCTCCAGATACGGCCGAAACTGTGGTCGGCGTCGATGACCGCCACTAAGTCTCCGAAATAGATGGATTTTAGGTCATACTGCCGGTTGACTTCTTCGTCGAACATTTGAATATCGTAATCGCCGCGCAGAACGCTGTCTTTACCTAATCCCGAACCTAATACTTTGGCGGGCACATGATGGGTGACCGGAATTTGCAGTTTACCGTTGATAATCGATAGGTTCATTTTTTCTAACAGGTCCGGGTCGATATTCATCACCTTCACCTGGGAAAAATCCGGCAGTTCCATACCTAATCCCCAGGCTTTAATCTGAATTTTGTCGCCTATCACTAATTTTTCCAAAGTCTCATCGGTGAAGTCAATCATGACATGTTCGATACCGCCGTGTTTGCCGATGACCGTTCCAATATCTCCTTTAGCGTCGCCGGTGATCACTTTAGCCTTGTTGCCCACACAGGCGAGTAGTGTTAGGCTGAGATTGAAATCCGTACTCCCGCCGGATTTTTCCTTATTCTTGATGGATACTCCCGGCTCCACATGATCCGCTTTGAAAGCGGTCACACAGTCGCCCAGTTTCACATTATAGGTGATGCTTCCTACGCTGGGAAGGGCTTGAGGGATACCGAAAGGATCGATCCGGTAGGGCGACATCTGGCTGGCGGGATGTGAAATTTCACCGATCACCGCCTGCATCACTAATTGGCTTCGATTGTAATTGATCATGATAAAGTCTACAAGTTTGAAAGTTTTCAAGTTAACAAGTTAAAAAACGCCACTCTGGCAGGTCTTATCAAGAGTCGAGCATTCTAATGCTGGGAGATGATGAAGAGTGGATTCTTAATCCGCCAAAGTCTTTATAAATTCGTTTAATCCGTTTAATTCGTTGTGAATCTCTGTATGCATTCCCACGCTGGAGCGTGGGAACGAGAGGATGCTCTGTTCTGGCAGGTCTTGCACACCGCAGGCGGGTGTGACCTGCCAGCGTTGAGTCCTGATACTTAAATCTTATCCTAAAGTCCAAGGTCTAAAGTCCAAAGTCAATTTAACCGATGAGTCTTTTCATATCACTTACCGCTCTTTCCATACCGACTAAGGCGGCGCGGGCGATGATTGAGTGGCCGATATTCAGCTCTTCGATATAATCCAGCGCTGCGATTTTACGCACATTATGATATTTCAATCCATGCCCGGCGGATACCCGCAATCCCAGTTTATGTCCCGCAGCCGCCATGGAAGCTATATTTCCCAATTCAATATCAGCGGTTTCTTCGTCTATTGCATCAGCATAAGCGCCGGTGTGGATTTCGATGAAATGCGCTTTAATCTTGGCGGCTTCCTTCACCTGATTGATTTCTGCATCCACGAATAGCGATACTGCGATATTACAGTTGCTCAGTTTTGAAATCACTTCGGATAGACGCTGGCTGTTAGCGATAACATCGAGTCCGCCTTCAGTGGTTAATTCCTGCCGTTTCTCCGGCACTAAAGTTACCATATCAGGTTTCACTTTAATAGCGATATCCACAATTTCTTCGACAGCGGCCATTTCCAGATTCAGATGAGTCTGCACGGTTTTACGCAGGATCTCCAGGTCGCGGTCTTGAATATGCCGGCGGTCTTCCCGCAGATGGCAGACGATGCCGTCAGCGCCAGCCAGTTCCGCCAGCGCCGCCGCTGTCACCGGGTCCGGTTCAGCCCCGCCCCGCGCCTGGCGGATGGTGGCGATATGATCTATATTGACTCCAAGACGCATATATATGATTACTCCATATTTGAATTTCAGTTACCTTGAAAATAGGGTATAGGGGTTAGGGTCTAGGGTTTAGTTCAATGCGGTGTCGACTCTTCATAGTCGACACTACACAAATATCAGGTTGTAGGGGCGACCCTTGCGGTCGCCCTAAGACTATTTTCATGCTTCGGGGTGCGCAGTCGGCGCATGAGGGTTTACTTTGAAAATAGATTCGAGTTGCAAGTTACAAGTAGCAAGTGGCAAGTAAAACTGTGGAGTCGGGATTGTCTCAATCCCGACATATTATTGTGCTGTCGACTCTCCGCAGTCGACACTACACAAATATCAGGTTGTAGGGGCGACCCTTGCGGTCGCCCTAAGACTATTTTCATGCTTCGGGGTGCGCAGCCGGCGCATGAGGGTTTACTTTGAAAATAGGGTAAAGGGTCAAGAAAAAAAGACTAAAACCGCCGTCATTCCCGCGCAGGCGGGAATCCAGCATTGGCAGCCCGGTTTCTCTCCGAAACCGGGATTTAATTGACCGTTGCCTCCAGTTTTCGTCATTCCGTCCGCTGTACAGCGGATCCGGAATCGGTAAATCGAAATACCGGGATTGAGACAATCCCAACTCCACCGAAAATATTTCAAGGCAATAACACTGACGGCAACACAATTTCCACTTCTTCCGCATCGGGCGAATTTAAAAAATTCTGCAAAGCGGTCAATGTCTTTTTATACCGGTGACCGACTCCGACAGCATATCCGCGGGATTTGGCTATCCGCGCCAATTGTTTGAATCTGCCGGTGATGGTCTCGCCTTCCTCCAAATTCGTATCCAAAAAAACATCCCTCTTAAGTACAGGAATACCCTGATTGCGGCATCGATCATATAAAACAGTCTTAGGGGTTGTCAAGTTGTCAATGCAAAAAAGTTCGGTATCTTTTAAAATACTTATAAACCAGGATACAGATAGCGAATCGCCGGTGAATTTTGAGCCCTGATGATTGGATATTCCGACGCAGCAGGGAATATCAACCATCGATTGATAAAACAATCCTCGGATGGTGTCGGCGCCCATTCCGGTCAATAAACATATAGGTTCCCGCCCGTAACTATTCACCGCTTCCATCGGCATATGTATCAAAACTTCTTTGCCGGCTTTGAAAAAATCCTCTGCGGTTTGCGTGGAATGCGGCAGTCCGGGAATAATCGACACTGCTATGGGACAGTCTATATTGAGAAATCCTTGATAGACATCCGATGAAGGAAGTAAGTATCCGAAATCGTCAAAGACCAGCGCAATTTTGGGGTTATCGTTTTGACCCGCCCAAGCCGGAATGATGATACATAAAATGAGAAATTTTAATATTCTCCAATTAGAAATCATCTTTCCAGGCGGTTATCTTGAATTTTCCGCCGGACCGTTTATAACAATCGAAGCGGGCGAAACCATAAATCACTGTGTTGTCCAGAGTGAGATTGAAATTGACAATCACCTGCACCAGGCTGTCAGTATAATCAAACGCTAACACCGCCGAATCGGGAAGGTACCAACTCAAATCTATCACTTCAAAATTCCGAAATAATCCCCCGGTGGCTTTCAAATCGGTATAACGGTACCATTGATCATAGCGCGAATTAGCGGCGTCATAGTACTGGAACACGAAGGAGGAGTCCAACAACTGGCTGTAATACAAGGAATCCTTGGTGTTATAGGAATATTCGAATAGTTCCAGCATCCCTCCGACAGTGGAGGCGTCCGGCACCATCGAACCGCTGATATCGCCTGATTCCGGTGCGAAGGGATTGATACAGCCTAAGTACGATATAATAGTCAAAAGGCTTATCGCTGAATAGACAAGCCGCATATATTAAATAAGTCCGATTAAATTAGCTTTAAAAATTGATTCAAGTTATTAGCTGCGAGTTTCGAGTTACAAGTTACAAGTTACAAGTCAAAATTTTCAATTACCACTGAATTTCAAGTCCGCTGTATAGCGGATTCAGTATGACACATTGCCTGACAGACTGTAAAGTCTAAAGCCGTAATTTTACACTTTTTAGTGCGCCAACGGAGAATAAAAATTTAAATTAAAATGTAATATATTTTTAAGAAAAAATCAATGTTAGAGAGAAGCTTTGAGGATGGTCATATTAGGCTGGCTGCCGCTGTTCTCATCAATCCAGCGGTTAATCACCCAGGATCCGGTGTAATCGCGGATGAACTGTATTTCCGCCCGCCCGCTGAAACTGATGGGAAGATTCTGGTGAATGTGATGAAGCGTGATGATATAACTTTCGTGAAATACCGCAGACAGTTCGCCCGGAGGCTCCGATTCGGGGATGAATTGTATAGTAGCGGCGGAATCATCAGGAAGGAAACTTGGCGAAAATAATTTGAATATGAAAGATTCTTCGGAATTATAATCCCATCCCGTGAAAATGTTAGTGTCGTACACCGAAGCGGCATAGTCGGGGATGAAGATGAAAGCGCTGTCGGATTTAATATCTTGAGCGAATGACTTCATATAGAGCACACCATTTTTCTGCTCAAAAGCGTCGGATATATTGCGCAGGACTTCCTGAGGATTGACAGGCGGAGTCCATACATCGCTGATTCCGGACGGCGATTCCGGTTCACGGGTAGTGAACAGATCACAGCTGAAAAATATCAGACCGATCAGTGGAATGATGATTAGGTATTTCTTATGGAAATAAGTTTTCAAGTTTGCAAATTGACAAGTTATAAAACCGATTCTTCCTGTTTGGTGCAAGTAATTCAGATTAATCCCCTTTAGTTCCTATAAGCGCTTAATTAAGACATAAACCATATAATGTAGGGGCGAAGCATTTTAAGTTAACAATAAAAATATTAATCACTTGCAAAAAATGCTTCGCCCTGTAAAAAAATACAATTCCGCTTATTTAAACGCTTATGCCCATAGTCCCCCTTTACTAAAGGGGGGGAGGGGGGATTATTATAACACTCGAATCAACACCGTTAATTATATTTGTTTCCAAGATGATTTTTCAGCGCCAGAACTGCGAGGTTATAACCGTAAATTCCCAGCCCGGAAATGAGGCCTTTACAGACCGGGGCGGTGATTGAATTTCTACGGAAATCTTCTCTGGCGGCGGTATTGGATATATGAACTTCGATCACGGGATAATTGACAGAGGCGATACAGTCTCTCAAAGCTATCGAATAATGAGTTAAAGCTCCGGGATTCAACACCGCGCCGTCAACTGCCAAAGACTGCATCTTATCGATTAAAGCTCCTTCGCTGTTCGATTGAAAAAACTCAAAATCGACATCGGAAAAAGCGGAGATGAGTCCGTCGTTTATACTTTCCAATCCAACATCGCCGTATATCTCCGGCTCCCGTTTTCCTAATAAATTCAGATTAGGTCCGTTTAAAACGGCGATCTTCAGCTTGACACGCTCTTTCATTCTATAATATCGGCATTGTTATTGATAAAGTCAAGAGTGAAGTCTATAGAATTAAAAATTTCTGAGTCTTCAATCGAATCATCGATATGCGCTGCGCCTATCGCTTCTGTTAAAATGAATCGGAACTTTCCGCTTTTGATCTTTTTATCATGTTTCATAATCTCAAATATCACCGAAGCTGTGATTTCGCGGGGGATCGGGGGTAATGGAATTCTTCCGATAGTCCGCATGATTTGGGTGTAATCATCTTGCGGCAATCCGCACTTTTTCCGTGACAAATAAGCCGCTCCCGCTATACCGGCGATGACGGCTTCACCGTGCCGGAATAGATTATAATCCCCCGCCGCTTCCAGTCCATGACCGATAGTATGTCCGAAATTCAATAAAGCTCTCACTCCGGATTCCCGCTCATCTTGCGATACGATTTCAGCTTTGATTTCGGCGCAGCGTTTGACCATTTCGATAATAATCCAATCCTGCGGTTTCCCTGATATGGAGATTCTTTCAGATAAATTCGCAAATAATTCTTTGTCGCGGATAATCCCGTATTTGAGCATTTCGCCGATTCCGCAAAGCCATTCCCTTTCGGGAAGAGTATTCAAATGCCTGAAATCTATCAGAACCGCTTTAGGCTGCCAGAATGCGCCGATGAGATTTTTTCCCAGTTTATGATTTATCCCCGTTTTACCGCCGATGGAAGCGTCCACCATCGCTAAGAGAGTAGTGGGAATCTGTATCAAATCCACCCCCCTCATATAAGAAGCGGCGGCGAAACCCGCCAAGTCGCCGATCATCCCCCCGCCCAAAGCGAATATCACTGTATCCCGGCTTAATCCCTTCTCTATCAACTCCGTATGTATCCGTTCAAGAACAGGGTATGATTTGCTCTGTTCGCCGGGCGGGACTATGATAATTTCCGCTTCAGGAATTATCCGTTTCCAATGATCGAGATGATAACCGGCAACATTCTCCTCAGTGATTATCATCGGTTTTTTAGTAGTCAACGATTTAATTAAGCCGGCCCAATCCCGGTTGAAAAAGATATTATAGGACGAGGGGCCTAGATCCACTTTTATCGGAGAAAACTGGTTCATGAAAAATCCACCAACACTTTAAAGACATCCGGTTTTTTAGCGTATTCAACCGCTTCCAATATCCGGTCGAAGGGATATACTGCGCTAATGAGTTTTTCAACATCGACCAAACCCGCTTCTAACAGGCGTATCGCCGGCGCAAATTTGCCGCAACGCGAACCCGTCACCGTAATTTCATTTATCACTAAAGGGGCGGGATTGAAATTGAAACTCCCGGCGTAAGTGCTTTTCAACACAATTGTTCCCCGCGGTTTGACAGCGGAAACCGCACTATCCCATCCTGAAGGATGCCCGGAAGCTTCTATGACTAAGTCATAACCCGCCTTCGGTGGATCGGTTTCGATTGTATGAGATCCCCATTCGTTAAAAAGGGACAATTTTTTACTGTTTTTACCAGCAGTAATGAAATCAAGTCCATGAAGTTTCAACACCTGTGCAATCAGCGCCGCTAATCTGCCGTCGCCGATGAGCAAGACTTTCCAATTCGGATTAATATGAACCTGTTCCATGATTTCCACCGCCGCCGCCAGCGGTTCGACGAATACTGCTTCATGGCTTGACAGATTTTCCGGTATAGGATAGAGATTTTTCATCGGCAGAGTGAAATATTCCGCAAACACACCGTTTCTGCCTTTGATTCCCAGAGTCGTCCGATTAGGGCAATGCCTTTCTAATCCGGTCAAACAATAATTGCATTTCCCGCATCCGGCGTTGATTTCGCCGGCAACGCGTTTCCCGATTAGAGCCGCCTCAGCGGCTTCTATGACTTCACCGGCAAATTCATGTCCGGGTATCCCTTCAAAATTCATATAACCCTTGAATATCTCCAAGTCGGTGGCGCATATTCCGGCGGTGATAGTCTTGATAAGAGCCTCATCGGCGGCAGGAGCAGGATTAGGAATATCAGTGAATCTAAGTTCTTTTTTATATAGAAGAGCTTTCATAATCTATAATAAACGACAATAATAATTGTTCTTTAGAGACCGATTTTTACATGAACATATGTCTTAGTATTCGACCCTGAAAGGGTCGCATATGAATAGCCGTAGGTGAAACCTACGGTATAAATTAAACGAAACGGTTCGACCCTAAAGGGGTCGCACAAATACCTAAAATTATTGTCGCTCATTATAATTACTTTTACTATCCTGACCGCAGGATTGATCAAACAGTGTGCCCTTCATACCATTTACATCTTCATCTCTCTCCAGTCCCATTCTTTCGACCGCATATTTTAAAATATAATGCAGTAATTCGCCGTAAGGTATATCGGCGTAATTAGCCATTTTCGCCAGATGTCCGTCCCAGCACCATCCGGGATTGGGATTGACTTCCAGCAATTTTGGAGTGCCTTCGGAGTTCAATCTCCAGTCCATTCGGAAATAATCGCGGCATTCAAGTCTCTCCGCTAATTTCACGCACCAGCCTATGATGTTATCTTTAACGGAGGCCGGCAGTTCCGCCGGAACGGATTTGATATTCCAATAGGGAGAATCCGGGCACCATTTGGCTTCATAGCCGCATATTCTCGGCAGTTCCGGCGGCAGGGCGGAATAGTCTTCTTCCAAGATGGGAAGTATAGTGTATGAAGCGGTGGGAGTGCCTAAGATTCCGACAGTGATATCTTTACCGGTTAAAAATTCTTCGACTAAAATCGGTTTTTCGTAACCGAATTTCTGCCGGATTTCCGAAATGGCGTTGATTAATTGTTCGGCGTCATAAGCCACGCTCCTGGAAGTGATGCCGAAACTGGAGTCACCCAAGTTGGGTTTGACTATCACCGGGAAGACGAAAGACATTTCATAGATGGAGTCTTCCGATTTGATGAAGAACGCTTCCGGCACCGGAATACCTATCTCTTTGGCGATTCCGCGGACTAATGATTTATCATAGCAGAATGCGAGACATTGGGGACCGGAACCGGTATAAGGGATTCCCAGCATCTCTAATATTGCGGGGACATGAAGCTCCTTTTTAGGGTCGTTATCGAATCCTTCATCACAAAGATTAAGGACAAAATCAATTTTTCCCGTAATCTTCATCAAGTCCTTCAAGAGAGAATCATGCTTGTTGAGATAGCTGAATCGATAACCGTTTAACTCTTTTAGCGCCGCTTTCATCTGGTCGATGGTGTAGAAATCGTCATCATCGAAAACCTGTTGAGGCTTCAAAATATCGACCTTTTGGGGATCGCCGAGCAGAACAACAACATTTTTTTCCCCGACTTTGACCTTCTGTTTGACCTTAGTCCATTCCTTGCGCACCTGGCCTGATACGATTATCCGCCGCGCCATCATACCCAAGTCTTGAGCGCGCTGAGAGTCCGGTGTGATACTTCCATGAAACGAAATATCGCTGAACCGCGCTTCGGTTAAAATTTTGATGATATTATCCCTGGAATATAATCTCTCCGCATAGAACTGGTCGGCGATTACGCCTTTATCAACATGAGAGATCACTTCCCGCGATACCAGCCGGTCTTCATCGATTGACAGCGATCTCTCACGGCACACAAATAATTTAGAGCTTATCCATTCCCAGGAACGGCGTTGAAAATTCTCCTTCAGATACGATCCGTCCGCCAGATCGATCAGCAGTTTTCCCCATGGTTTCAGCACACGCCGGACTTCCCGCAGAACTTTCAAATCATCGTTCAGGGTTTCAAAATAGCCGAAACTGTTGCCTAATATCAGCACAACATCGTAGGTGTCGGGCTGAAAAGGCAGTTTGCGGGCTTCGCCCTCCCGGAATTTAACCTGAAAGCCTTCCGATTTCGCTTTATCTTTAGCTTTATGGATGAGATAATGGGAGCGGTCGAGTCCATCCACATTTTTAAAGCCCTTCCGCGCTAACTCTAATGTATGCCGTCCCTGCCCGCAGCATAAATCCAAAATCCGGTGTTCCGGCGATAAATTTAAGATGCCGATTATCAAATCAATCTCTTTACGGGTTATTTCCGAATCATCGACCACATCGCCGTCGGTTTTAAGATAAAGACTGTTGAAGATCCTCCCCCACCAATCGGGCGACACATGTTCTTCAAGATTGAATACGGGGCCCAGCGTCTTGGCTTTATGATCGTCTTTCCTGCCTTTTATGTGGGGTTTAGCCGGAGGTTTTTTCTTATCCATTAATTGTTCCTATGAGACTTTAGACTTTGGACTTTAGTAGCCCGGTTTCTCCGAAACCGGGATTATGAGTACATCATTTTGTAGGGGCTTGCCATGGCAAGCCCCTACATTCATTTACCTCGTCCCGCACTCCAGCGCGGGATGCATATGAAGGTGGGTTAAAAACCCACCTGCAATTTTAATAACTCTCTTCAGCAATCTCCACTTTTCCCTTGAAAACTTTATAGATAAAAACAGAATAACCTATCACTATCGGCATTCCGATGAGGGCGATTATCAGCATCACGGTTAAAGTCCTGGGAGTGGAGGATGCGTTGTAAATTGTGAGACTATATGACAAATCGGTGATTGACGGCGTCAATTTAGGGAACATGCTCACCGCCGCTAATCCTATCATGCAGATTATCGTCAGCGATGACGAAATGAAAGCCCGGAAATATTTCTGCGATTTCACTGATATAGGAATATATATTATCCCGCCCAGTAAAAGTATGAAAAATATCCAGAACAGCGGATTGCCAAACAATCCTTCAAACAAATATTTAGCGGTGAAGATTGCACTGAATGTGGCGGTGACATACAAAATCACTAAAGCTGTCCAGGCGCGGATTATCCAGACGCATACCCGCTTCCGTAAATCTCCGTCCGTCTTCATCGAGAGATAAATAGCGCCGTGCATAGTGAACAGGGACAGAGTCAGGATACCGGTCAATATTGAAAAAGGATTTAATAACCCGATGAAAGAGCCGGTCCACATCAATTCGCGGTTGATGGGGACTCCGCGCAGGATATTTCCCACCGCCACTCCATATAAAATTGCAGGCAGGGTACTGCCGATATTGAATCCCCAGTCCCAGAAACTGCGCCATCGCGGCGATTCCGATTTACCCCGGAATTCCAGCGAAACAGCGCGGAAAATCAACGCCGCTAATAACAGCATAAAAGCAATATAAAAGTCGCTGAAAACAGTGGCGTAGACTACGGGGAAGGCGGCGAATAACGCTCCTCCCGCTGTCAACAGCCACACTTCGTTGCCGTCCCAAACCGGACCGATGGAATTCAGAAATATACGGCGTTCCTTATCATTCCGCGCTGTCAAATGGAGAACGCCGACTCCGAGGTCGAAGCCGTCCAATACGGCGTAGCCCGCTATCAATATGCCGATTAGCAAATACCAAATTGTGTTTAAATCCATTATCATTTCCCCCCGCTGGAATTATCGAACACGAATTTATTTACTTTCTTAACGGAAATATACAGCCAGATAGTCATAATGAACAGATAAATCAGGCCTAGCAGAATCATAGAGAACAGAATCTCTCCGGCGCTGACAGATACTGAAACCGCATCTTTAGTTTTGAGCAGTCCATAGACGATCCAAGGCTGGCGTCCCACTTCCGCCGCAACCCATCCGAATTGGCAGGCGGCTACCGGTAATGGTATACACATTATCAACAGCTTCTGATACCACTTAGCGCTCCAAATCTTCTTTGTTATCAACAACAATACTCCCAAACCGGTCATAGCGATGAAGAACATTCCCAAAGCCACCATGTTATGGTATGACACGAAAGTCAGCCACAGCGGCGGGATTTCATCTTGGGGGAATTCATTCAATCCGATCAACTTAGCGTCAGCGTCGCCTAAAGCCATCCAGCTCAGTAATTTTGGGATTTTAATTTCTGCTTTCAGTTCAGGAGTTTCTTCATCGACTAAGGCGAACAGCACTAAAGGCGCGCCCTCCTGACTTTTATACAGTCCTTCAAGGGCGGCGAATTTAACCGGCTGAGTATGATGCACCTGCTTAGTGTGCTCATGTCCGAAAGGAAACAGGTTTAAAAGCGATACGATGAAGCCGAATATCAATGATAGTTTCAATGACTTTTGGGCGGCGGTTATCTTGGGATTTTTCAATAAGATATAAGCGGAAATTCCCGCCATGAAGAATGCGCCTGCGGTCAAAGCGGCGTCCATTGTGTGAAAGAAGCGGGGTAAAGTTGAAGGATTGAATACAGCCTGGGAGAAATCGGTCAATTCCGCCCGCCCGTTTTGAATTATATATCCCGCCGGAGTTTGCTGCCAGGAATTAGCCACTAATATCCAGAAAGCTGATATTGTGGCTCCTATAGCGACCAGCAGGATGGAGAACCAGTGCACACCTTTAGAGACTTTATTTCTTCCGAATAGATATAATCCTAAAAAGCTCGATTCCAAGAAGAATGCGAACATTCCTTCGGCGGCTAAAGGCGCGCCGAAGATATCACCTACGAACTTGGAGTATTCCGCCCAATTAGTGCCAAATTGAAATTCCATCACTATGCCGGTCGCCACCCCCATGGCGAACAACAGAGCCAGTAATTTGGAAAATAATTTGGAGATATTGAGATAATATTCATCACCCTTTTTCCAGCCGCGATATTCGGTGATGACTAACAGCCAAGCTAACCCGATGGAAATCGGCGGGAAGATGAAATGGAATCCTATCGTGAGGGCAAACTGCCATCGGGCTAACAGGACCGCATCCATTAAATTCTCCGAGATTATAAAATTAACAGTCAAGCGATTATATTAAAAATGCGAATTTATTGAGAAAAAATCAATTATTTATGCGAAAGCAGAATGCGGAATGTGGAATTAACAAGGATACACAGGATATTCAAGATTAAATTTTATTCACAAGCAATTAAAGCTATTAAAGCAAGTCACTGTTATTAATAGCTTTCATCGCTTTCATAGCTTGTGAATTATCACCTTCAATTACCTTCATTACCTGTGAATATCTATTCGTGTCTATTCGTGGTTAATTGCGTTTCGTAATTCGATTTTAAAACTTGACTTTTACCCTACCTTTAATTACATTGATTGAAAGGCTATAGGCTCTGGTGATTTGATAAATATTCACTGGTGATAATGGTAATAATAGCCAGTGAATATTTTCCGATTTCCGCATTTCATTTAAATCAGCCATTCCAATATTCTCTCTTTTTTAGGAGGAAATTATCATGAAAAGAGCATTTTTCGTATTAATGGTTCTGTTCATCACCGCCAGCCTGCTTCAGGCGAACGCGCCTTTCCAAGGCGGATTGAAAAACAAGCCGATGACAGTGGAAGCTGTATTCGGCGCGGATGACGATTATCCGATATTCGATTACTGTCATCCCCCAAATTCACCGCTGAATACCGATGATCCTGTTGGTGAAGTCATAGTCGCGGGTTACACTTGGTATGATTATCAGCATAATGCTTCCTGCGGGCGGCAGATTCAGGTCGATAACAACGGCCATGTTC
>JADHWD010000016.1 GCA_016783645.1 bacterium | reverse complement strand
CAGGATTTTTCCTCCCAAATCGACGCCATCTCCAATTCCCTCCCAGTCTTCAGCTTCGATTCCTCCGCCATCGGGGCGGTGATTCCTCCGGGGGACAGTTTGGAAATCGCGGTGACTTTCACTCCCGACAGTTCGGCGCAATATACCGACACCCTTTATGTGGAGATTGAAGATGTGGTGTTGAGCGCGGTTTTAAGCGGCACCGGAATCGGGGCTTATATTTCGCTTTCGGAGGACAGTTTGGATTTCGGATTATGGGAGCCGAATGCGCCTTATCCCACGCGGAATTTCACCATTGCGAATTTGGGCAATGACACGCTGGAGGTTGACAGTATCATCAGCGATAATCCCGCTTTCTTATTGAGTAGCGGGACCGGATTGACATTATTACCGGGAGAAACTTCCAATCCCATCACTATCACTTTCCAGCCGCCGGGCGAAGGATTTCACGAGGGTTATATCCTTCTGCCGAATAACGCCTACAATTTTGAGGACGACACCGCGATGGTCTATGTTTCCGGCTGGTGGGAATATACACCCGCCCCGGTCTATGATTTGACGGTGGGAATCGAGGGAATCAATGCGGTGTTGAACTGGTCTCCGGTCGATACCAGTATTTTCGGCAATCCCATCGTCGTCGATTTATACCTGATATTCTTTGAAACCGACCCTTACAGCGATTACGAATTCTTAGCCGGGGTGACGGGGACGACATACACCCATGAATTAGTGGTGCAGTTTTCACCGGCGATGTTCTATTATGTCGAAGCCTATATCGGCGACATTGGGATATTGGATGAGATTATATCAAGCGGTGCGCCGATTAGCCGGGAGGAATTGCTGGAGAAGATATTCACAGCAGATTAAGCGGATAGAAAACAGTCATTTGTCACTTGTCACTGGTGTTTCGGATTTCGAGTTTCGTATTTCATTGCTTTAATAGCTTTCATAGCTTGTGAATCTTATTCGTGCACATTCGTGAAAATTCGTGTTCATTCGTGGTTAATTATTAAGTATGCATTCCCACGCAGGAGCATGGGAACGAGAAAATCGAAAGAAAAATATTCACAGCAGATTAAGCGGATTAAGCAGATAGAAAACAGTCATTTATCACTTGTCACTGGTCATTTGTGTTTCGGATTTCGAATTTCGAGTTTCGTATTTCATTGCTTTAATAGCTTTCATAGCTTGTGAATCTTATTCGTGCACATTCGTGAAAATTCGTGTTCATTCGTGGTTAATTATTAAGTATGCATTCCCACGCTGGAGCATGGGAACGAGAAAATCGAAAGAAAAAGATTCACAGCAGATGAAGCGGATTAAGCAGATAGAAAACAGTCATTTATCACTTGTCACTGGTCATTTGTGTTTCGGATTTCGAATTTCGAGTTTCGTATTTCATTGCTTTAATAGCTTTCATAGCTTGTGAATTCTTATTCGCGTCCATTCATGGTTATAATAAACGAAATAAATCAATTGCATTTACTGTAGGGGCGCGGTCTCCGCGCCCTATAATTGTCCGATTATAATCAGGGCGGGGAAACCCCGTCCCTACAAAATATTCGCAATATTTAAATTCGTTTATTATAATTTCGATTTTTGATTATTATAAATATAAAGGTTTCCCCATGATTAAATCTATCCTCACAATAGCGTTAATCTCATTCTGCCTCATAAATATTCCGTCATCATTGTGCGCTCAGGACAGCGGTGAGATTACGGTCCGGGTAGAAGAGAATCAGAGTCTGCGGAAAATCGCTGAACAATATCTTGGCGATCCGGACTTGTGGCAGGATATTCTGCGCGCCAACGGGCTTCAATCCGCGGTAGAGGTGAAGGCGGGAATGATTTTAAAGATACCGGTCAAAGCGATCACCCGCGCTAAAAAAGAACTTGATGGTTCGTTGAAAAATATACAGAATGCGGATAAGGCGGGCGCTAAGATATTCGCCGTTGCTTTGATCGACAGCGCTATATCCTTGCGGAATCAAGCGATTGAGAAGCGTCATGACGGGGATTGGAGCGGAAGTTACAACACTGCGCGGGAAGCTTCATCCCTGGCTAAGAAAGCGTTTCAGTTATGCGAAGCCGGTCAGAATCAGCCTGCGCAGGCGAAGATCAATCATGAAGAAGGCACCGTGCAAAGCCGGACAATCGATGATTTGATATGGAAAGATGCGCCGGTGGAATCCAAACTGATTGAGGGCGAAAAAGTAAGGACTCTGTCGAAATCGCTGGCGGAAATCATGTTCAAGGATGAAAGCCGGCTTCGGTTAGGCGAAAATTCCCAGGCGTTAATCCAGCTGATGCGGATCAATCTTCTGGAAAATAAAACTAAATCAAAAGTCAATCTGATTGAAGGAGATATTTACGCATTATTGGGCGGAGAAAAAACTCCGGAGGAATTTCAATTGGAAGTGAAAGGTGTTGAAACCGAGGTGAAATCCTCCCGCTTCCGGGTAAGTAAAGATGAAGAATCGACGCGTTTCGCTAATTATCAAGGTGAATTCGGAATAACTTCCGCCGGCAAAAAAGTTGTGATTAAAGAGAATCAGGGTTCAGTGGTTAAACCTAACCAGCCGCCGAGTAAACCCAAAAACCTGCTTAAACCTGTCGAACTTATTTCGCCTCCTGAAGGAACGGAAATTTATGATGCGAAAACCGAACTAACCTGGCAGGCGCTTGCGGGCGCCAAACGCTATTTAGTTGAAATCGCTAAAGATAATTCGTTCAATAAAGTGGTCTACAGCCAAAAGAATAATGGTTTGAATAAAATCGGAATTCCGCAGTTGAATCCTGATATTTATTACTGGCGGGTGTCCGGTATTGATAAAGATGATTTGACAGGTTCTTTCAGCTCTTGCAATTCTTTCAGATTCATCGTTGACAATCAGCCGCCATATCTGACAGTGATTTCTCCCCAAAAAGACGGAATCGTCTATAATCCTAATATCACTGTTTCAGGCGGGACTGAAATCGATGCGGATTTGTACTTGAATGGAAAGAAATTGACTGTCAATTCTTCCGGGGCATTCTCTTCGGCCTTGATATTGCAGGAGGGTGAAAATAAAATTAAGATGACAGCTTCCGATAAAGCGGGCAACAAGACGGAAATCACCCGGACTATAACTTATCAATCCGCCGGCGGATTAGAACTTGTCATCACTGAACCTAAAATTAAAAATTCCTCCGGCGGGTATCTAATTCAAAAAAACTCCTTCACATTAGCCGGAATAGTGCCGCCGGGAATCATGATAGAGATTGAATCTTCCAGCGGTGAAGGTTTCTCCGCCAGCGCGGTTGGCGATAAAACCGGAGAGTTTAAAATCAATTTGCAATTGAAAGGGGATTCCGGCGAATATATCATTCATCTGAAGTCTCCTGCGGGAGAAACCGCACAAATTCCTTTGAGAGTAATCAAAGATGACATACCGCCCAAAATCAGTTTCAAACAGAATATACCATCGACAGTTGGGAAAGCCTCAATCGTTATTGAAGGACAGTTAATTGACGGAGTCAAATTGTATTGTAACGGAAGTGAAATTCCTCTGCAAAACGGGATGTTCATTTATAAAGCCGATTTGAAATCCGGCAGGAATAGTATCAATGTTAGAGGAATAGATTCAGCGTGTAATGAAACGGTGATTGAAAAAGAGATAATATTTGATGACCAGCCGCCCAAATTGATAAAATATGAAGTGTCTCCCAAGAATATAGTGTCGGAAAATCAGGCGCAGGTTTTTGTGTATGCGGAAGATATATCGAATATGAAACGCGCCGCTTCCTTTGGAATTTCTGTGGGAGATTTTGAATACACCGGGTATCTGCGGTTCTCCAGGACTTCCGGCAGATTTGAAGCTATAGTGAATATTCCACCCGGAAAGCGCGGGACGGTCAAGTTCAAATATGTGGAATTAGAAGATATTCACGGCAATGTAAAAAAATACGAATTTTAACTTAAATAATATATGTCTGTTAGTATGTTATATTAAGGTTATAATCCCCCTTAGTCCCCTTTTAAGTAAGGGGGAAATTGAATCCCCTTTAAAAGGGGAAATCAAACTCCTCCCCCTTTTCTAAAGGGGGGAAGGGGGGATTATTAAATGATTGATAATAATGTCATTATTTTAAAAGCAATATTTTTACTTTATTAAAAATGATCTCCTAATTCGTTATTCCTGTTTGTCCGGAATCGGCTGATATTACAACTGATGTACCGATTCTGGACGCGCTTCGCTTACCAGAATGACGGTGATTGTGATTATTACATAATATTATAATGTTACATCTCAAATCCTTGAAATTTTGCATTTTTAATAAATTAGTTTATATTTACTGTATTTAGCCGATGAACGGCGAATCCGGCAATTCGATGAATAATTATGGAGAGATAAATGCTTAAACGCATTTTCCCTATTCTGATAGGAATTATCACCTGCTTTAGCTTTGCACTCAGCCAGGAAAATTCCACTCTGGTGACTTACGGACCACAGGCTTCCACTAGGGAAGGGGATAATGATTTCATCCAGGTCGTCTTTCTGGAGATACCTGCGGCGGTCAGTGATAGTCTGTATCTGCGCATATTCGACGCCGATTGCGGCGGCAGGAATGATTCCCGCTACGGAAACTGGGACACCGAAACCGATTTCAGATTGATGGGCGGCGCCGGAGTTTATTCCTCTGATGATATAAAAAGCCCCGCGCCGAATCTTGAGACCGTCCTGAAAGGTGAAATCATCGCCGCCGGAAAATACGGTATCGATGATTTCAAGGACAATCAATGGTTCAATTTCGCGCTATTTCCGCCTCAACTGGGTGAAAGAATCGGGGACAAGTATTATTTTAAACTGGCGGTCATCGGTTCTGCGGGAGATGACGCTAATGTGTATGATCTGGCTTTAAGTGTCAATCCAAAACGGAATATTCCTCCGTCCGGCGCGGTTATATTCAATTATTCGCCGACAATCAGACTGCCGGAGACCGGAGTATTCGCTGAAATGCGATTCTTCGTTCCGGAGGATGCCGGCAGTATCACGGTGTTGAATTTTGATTTGGCGGGTGCGGCTATGGGAGTTGAAACCGCCTTCCGCTCTAATCTGCCGGTGAACACTTCCGGGCAGGACACTTGGGTGGAGACAATAGTAAATCTCGATAAAGTTGAGCGGAACCGTTTATGCGCCCTCACATTTGAAGGCGGCCGCGAGATCCCCAATGACGCCACCTTTTATATTGTCGATGATAAAAACGAACCGCTTCCCATCCGGCTCCCCATCTATATCCGCAAGGCGAATAACCGCCCGGTTCCCCGGATAGACATCAAACCTTTATCCGACCCGCAGGCTTTTGTGTTCGATGCTGCAGCTTCAACTGATTCCGATAATGACGCAATGAATTTTCGTTGGGATTTCGGCGACGGTTCGGAAAATGAAGGAGCGATGATTACTCACCGGTTCGATGCGCCGGGAGTATATCAAGGTCTATTGATAGTAAGCGATGAATCGGGGCAGGTGGGCTGCAGTTCCATGAAAGAATTCACGGTGCATGTGAATCTCCCTCCCCAAGCGGACGCGGGGATGGATTTGATAGGCGCGCCGGGTGAAGTGTTGAAATTCAACGGTTCGGGATCAAATGACCCTGACGGAAAATTGACTAAATTCTATTGGGATTTCGGCGATGGGAGTAAAACCGAAGGGATTTCTGTAACGCATTCATATAAGCGAGCCGGGCATTATCAGGTGACCTTGAAAGTAATAGATGATTCCGATAATCCTAATAATTTCGATATAGATGAAACGCATGTATGGATAAACGCGCCTCCGGTGGTTGAAATAGGAGAGGATATTATCTGCTCAATCGGAGAAACTATTCAGTTGAGCGGACGGCGGAGCTTCGACAGCGACGGTGAAATTATCAGCTATGTATGGAATCTGGGCGATGACGCGCAAAAGAGCGGGATGGATATAGATCATGCTTACAGCAAACCCGGCAAGTACCGTGTAGTTCTTCGGATTGAGGATAACGCCGGAACCGGCAACAGCTTTTGTACCGATTATCTGACCGTATTTGTCAATGACCCGCCTATAGCCAAAATCGCTGTCGATAAAAATGTGGTGTCAGTAGGTGAGGTCATCAATTTCAACGGCAAAGGTTCAAGCGACAGCGATGGCAAAATAATCGATTTCAGATGGGATTTCGGGGACGGTTTTTCCGCCCAGGGAACAGAAGTGACTCATTCTTACCAGCATTACGGCAGATATAATGTGAAGTTGACAGTGCAGGATAATTCAACTTCAAATTCGGACTTGGCGCATGATAATTATACTATCATAGTCAATTATCCGCCTATCGCCCGGGCGGGTGGAAATATCCTCACTACCATCAGCGAGGTGAAATTCAGCGGATTGATGTCGGAAGACTTTGACGGTGAAATCACCGCCTACCATTGGGATTTCGGAGACGGTTTCTCCAGCAGTGAGCCCGCTCCGGCGCATGTATATGGAAATCCCGGTGTTTATACAGTAAAATTGACAGTAACCGATGATTCCAAAACCTCCTCCGACCGGGATTTCTCTGAGATACAGGTAACAATAAATCATCTGCCTATCGCAGATCCGGGTCCGTCACAGATAGCCGCTCCGGGCGAACTGGTAACCTTTGACGGCGGTCAATCCATCGATTTTGACGGAGAGATTACGCAATACCGCTGGACTTTCGGAGACGGCGGTTCCGGTGAAGGGAAAACAGTTACGCATCAATACTCCAAACCCGGTTATTACACTGTTACTCTGGAAGTATTTGATAATACCGGACATTCGGAAGCGTTCGGGATTGCGGAAACCTATGTTCATGTGAATTCGCCGCCGGCCGCTATTGCGGGTATTGATATAACCGCCGCACCGGGAGATAAAATCAATCTGGACGGCTCGCGCTCATACGATATTGACGGAAAGATAACCGCATATTGGTGGGAATTTAGCGATGGTGCGAAAAAAGTTGAAGCCGCTAAAACTACGAGGATATTTGATAATCCGGGAGTCTACACCGCGAAACTGTCCGTTAAAGATAACAGCGGCGCTTCCAATTCTATCACCAGCGATGAATTGTTGATAAAGATAAATCACCAGCCTATAGCGGCGGCGGGTGAAGATATTTTCACTAACAATCCCGCTATATCTTTCGACGGCTCCGCTTCCGGCGACGCTGACGGCGACGCTCTTACCTATATATGGGATTTCGGGGACGGTTCACCCGCCGGTAAAGGAGTGAAACAAACGCATAATTACGGTAAAGGCGGCAGGTATCCTGTAATACTCACGGTCGATGATGGCGCCGGATTAGCCAATTCCAGCCATTCAGCCTCTATAAATGTGATAATAAATGAACCTCCGAAAGCCGATGCAGGTAAAGACACCACGATCTGTGCGGGAGATGTGGTGATTTTCGACGGGAGTCATTCTGTCGATCCGGAAGGCGGAGTCCTAAAATTCGTATGGGATTTTGGAGATGGAACCTCGGCGGAAGGGATGAATCCGGTCAAAACATTCACTAAAGGCGGTATTTATAAGGTTATACTGCGGGTAATCGATGATTCCGGATTGCCGGGCAATGATGATATTGATCAGATAGTGGTGCGCGCCGCTGAATCGCCGGTGGCAGACGCCGGTTCCGATCAAACCGCTTGTGTGAACCGGGAAGTGCATTTCGACGGAACGGGCTCAACCGATATCGACGGACTGGTCAACAGCTATTTTTGGGATTTCGGTGATGGTTCTACCGGAGGCGGTCCTACGCCCACTCATGTATATACCCGTCCCGGAACTTTCCGCATAGTGTTGACTATCACCGGGGATAAAGTGGGAGAGTGCAATAATACGGACAGCGATGAGATGTTAGTGACAGTGCATGACGCCCCCACTGCGAAATTTGACTGCCCGGCTTTAGCGGCGGATGGAGCGCGGGTGGAATTCGACGCCTCTATGTCCGAAAGCCGTATGGCGAAGATTGTGAAATGGGAATGGGATTTTGGTGACGGGACCTCCGGCGGCGGCGTGAAAACATCGCATGTATTTGAGAAACCCGGTAGATATATCGTAACTTTAAAGGTAACTTCGGATTCTCAAACCGAATTCAATTCCTCTAGCGCCCGGCAGTTAGTGGTAATCAACGCAGCGCCTGCAGCGGAAGCGGGAGAAAATATTCAAACCGGATTGGGAGATTTCGCTTTATTCAATGGAGGGAAGTCGATTGATAGTGACGGAGCGGTCACATCGTACCGCTGGGAATTCGGGGACGGCGCTTCCGCTGAAGGTGTGCAGGTCAGGCATAAATACATGAAGAGCGGAAGATATAATGTGAAATTAACTGTCAAAGATAATACGGATTTGAGCAATAATCAAGCCGAAGATTCGCTCTATGTGACAGTAAATGCGTCTCCGGTTCCTGTAATCCGAAGCGCAGAATGGGCGGGCGCAGGTGAGAATATCATATTCGATGCCAGCGAATCCATCGACCCGGACGGCTCGATACAACGCTGTATTTGGAGTTTCAGCGATGGACACACAGCTGAGGGAAAGGAAGTATCGTATTCATTTTCTAATCCGGGAAAATATCAAGCCGCGCTTTTAGTCGATGACGGAACAAATGTAGTGAACAGCCTGGCGGACACGACTGTGATAATTAATATCAATCATCCGCCGATAGCTTCAGGGGGCAATGACCGGAACGCCGGGATAGGTGAAGAATTGACATTCGACGCTTCCGCATCCTCTGATAAAGACGGAAAATTGATTCAATATTTGTGGGATTTCGCTGACGGTTCCGCTGCAGAGGGGATAAAAGTGAAACATTCGTACAGCCAGCCGGGTATCTATGTGGTGACTCTGCGGGTGCAAGATGATTCCAACACTAAAAGCGCTGTCGGTGAAGATGCGGTCAGAATCCGAGTCAATTCTCCTCCGGTGATAGTAACCCAACGCGAAACGGAATGTTTCACCGGCGGAGCTAACGATTTCATCAGACTCGACGCTTCCGGTTCTTATGATTCAGACGGAGATCCGCTTATTTTCAAGTGGGATTTCGGAGACGGAGTTCAGGGCGAAGGTCCGATCGTTATACATAAATATCTCAAACCGGGCGGATATTCTGTCAAACTGACAGTTTCCGACAATACCGGCGCAGTCAATGAAAAGTCTCAAGTGCAAATTTCGGTCAAGGCGATGATCAGATAAACCTTCAAGACGCCGGCGGCTCGGACCGAAGCATGGAAATAGCGGCTTTGGACTTTGGACTTTGGACTTTGGACTTTAGGGCAGCCCGGTTTCTCCGAAACCGGGGATAATCAAAGGGCGAACACATGGGTTCGCCCCTACAGTTCCGATGTTTATCTGTAGGGGCAGACCTTGCGTCTGCCCTCTATTTAATAATTTTTTTGGCGGGTTAAGAACCCACCCTACAGATTCTTATAACTTGCAGACTTGTGAACTTGCAAACTTCATTATAATTCACTTGCAGAAACTAAGATGAGACTAACACTTAGAAACAAATTACTGTTATTCTTCATCCTTATAGCTCTGATCCCACTTGGAGTTGCGGGCTGGAATCTGATAAAAATCACTAAGGATGAATTGAAAAGCGCCGCTAACAATGAACTGAGCAACACCGCATTGCAAATCTCCAACGAGATTGACAATTATTATATCAACACCTGGGCGGCGCCGCTCCTGCTTATCCGGGATGCGGTTGACAGCGGGGATTTATCGGTAGAGCAGAAGATTTCCATGCTGGCGTTAGGTGTAGAGGAGGTGGCGGATGTGGAGCTTCTGCAGCTGATGGCCGCTGATTTGAACCAGCCGATTTATGTGATGGATCAGCAATTCAGCGATATTTTAAATAATGCCGGAATAAAAGCTGACAGGATACTCTTCGATACCGCTTATAATTGGCATACGATTGAAAAGAATGAAAAAATCACCGTTGGGGAATTAGATTATATTGAAGAGACTTCTCACTGGCTGATTTCCATGATAATCCCTTTGCGGGAGGAATTGGGCGGCAGACGCGCCTGGCTGGCGGCGAAAATCAACCTCAACCGCCTGCAGAATACTATTGAAAAACACCCCTATGCCAAATCCAATAGAATCACAATAATGGACTCTGACGGTTTCGCTATTTTTGATAAAATTCAGCCGGATTTGAAGCGGAATGAATTAGCCGGCCGGGCGGTGGAATTAATTAAGGGAGGATCCCGGGTTGTGGGAGTGCATCATTATGAGAATCCTGACGGAGAATTGATGCTGGGCGCTCACTCCTTCCCGCAATATCTGGATTGGGGAATATTGGTAGAGAAGAGTGAGAGAAACGCTTATCTGGCGGTCTCCAAAATGGAACAGGGGCTTTTGCTCTGGATAGTGTTCGGATTAGCGGTGGCGGTGGTGACCGCGGTGGTGGTGGCTTATTCGCTGACTAAACCCATCAGGAGGCTGATGACCGCCGCCGGGCGTTTATCCGGGGGAGATTTCACGGTGCAGATTGAGGGACTTAAAAGGCGGGATGAAATCGGAGAATTGTCCAATTCATTCCAGAAAATGGTAATCGATCTCCAGAATTATATATACGAACTCACCGAGACAACTAAACAGAAGGAGCGTGTGGATAGTGAATTGCGGCTGGCGAGGGATATCCAGCAAAGTTTCATCCCCCACGAATTCCCCGATTTGGAAGTGGTCGAATTCTGGGGTAAATGCGAACCCGCCAGGGAGGTAGGCGGTGATTTCATCGACTATATCCGGATGGATGAACACCGCATTGGATTCGCCATCGGCGATGTTTCCGGTAAAGGTGTGCCGGCGGCTTTATTCATGTCTATGTACCGTGTCCTTTTCAGAGTTATATGTACGCAGGTGGACTCCCCGGATCAAGTGCTGTTGGAATTGAACCGTAAAATCCTCGAAGTTGATCCCAGCGGCAGTATGTTCATCACCCTGTTTTATGGGATATATGACTGCCGGACCGGGATTTTTTCCTATTCCAACGCCGGACATAATATGCCTTTTGTAAAATTGACTAATAAGGTCGGGGAAAATGGCGGATTTGAAATGCTGCCCAGGATTAAAACTATGGTGGCGGGGATGATGGAGGATATTTCTTTAGAGCTGGCTGAACTGAAATTAGATCCCGGCGATGTGATAGTGTTCTATACCGATGGTTTGACCGAAGCTATGAATATCCACGACGAGGAATACGGTGAAGAGCGTCTCAAGAAATTATTATCTGAAAAATTCAATCTTTCCGCCGAAAAAATCTGCGTTGAGACAATACAGACCATATTAAGATATCAATCGGGTAGAATGCAGTTCGATGATATGACCATGCTGGCGTTGAAGATTCATAAGATAGGGGAATGCAGTTAGTTAAGTAGTTAAGTAGTTAAGTAGTGAAGTGGTTAAATGGTTAAGTAGTTAAGTAGTTAAGTAGTGAAGTAGTGAAGTGGTTAAATGGTGAAGTAGAATTGCGGTGGAGAGGCGGGAGCATGCCCGCATTATATGTTTTCGGCAAGTTTAAAATCCGCTTTTGGACGGACAAGAATTGCGGGGACGAGAATTTCTTCCAGCTAACGGCTGACAGATCACTTTATTGATATTTAATGTTATTTCACAGACCTAAAAATATCAAAAATGTCATTGCGAAAAGCTGGAAGCCTTAAAGCAATCGGTTACAATTAATTCGACCCGATTGCTTCACTTCGTTCGAAATGACAAGTTGTTATAATCTAATATGTGAATACAGCTGACTGCTAAGACGGTTTAAAACCCTCAGTTCAATTCATCTTCATTACGCAATTTCTTCCGCTTTGCTTGGCGCGGTATAATGCGTCGTCGGCGTTTTTCACTAAATTATCAAATAATGAATCATTATTGCGACCGGCGGCGACGCCTAAACTGCAGGTGACTTTCAATATTTCACCGTGGTACTGATATTCAGCCGCTTTAGTCTTCGCTATTATCCTCTCCGCGAATAACACCGCATTCTCAATCGGAGTATTCGGCAGTAGAATCACGAATTCTTCACCGCCGTAGCGGGCGCAGATATCGGTGACCCGCGCATTCGTCCGCAGTATACCCGCGACTTTATTCAGCACATAGTCTCCCGCTTGATGCCCGTAAGTATCATTGAATTTCTTGAAATAGTCGATATCGGTCATAATACAGCTCATGCAGTGTTTCATTCTGAGCGCCAGCCGGGAATATTCTGCAAGTTTTTCATCGAAATATCTTCGATTATACAGCCCGGTAAGTTTATCGATTGTGGCTAACTCCTGTAATATTATGTTCTTATCTTCTAATTCTCTGGTCCTGATCGAAACTCTCTCTTCCAAAGAGTTGATCATATCTTTCAACTCCATTTCCCGGCTATCTACCCTCAGTATAAGAAGGGTAAAAAGTTCTAAAAACTCTTCCCCGTCGAATTTCATCAATGCGGCTTCATCGTACTTGTAGTTGTTTTTTAGGGCATTTTCGATGAAATCGAGGATTTTTTTGTCATCCATGGGCGCTCCTGTATAATTATGGAAAAGATAATATGTTTCGTAAGAAGGTTAAAATAGTCCTAGTGTTCTGTCAATAACAATATGTTATGTAATCCCACATTTTGTTCCTGCCGGGTTTCAAACGAAGAGTAACCCGGCAGGTTACAGGCTTCACCTTTGAAACCTGCCGGGAACTTTTTTCACTTTTACCCATAAAATTTGATCTGATAGAACACTAGGATACGGTTTGCCGGACTAATAATAAATTATAATCCTTATTCATAAATTCCAAATCTTTTTAAAAGAATTTTACCCGCAGGAGAAAAAAATTTGACAATTTGCCGGAAAATGGTTATATTTATCATTCAAATTATTTGACATATCAATAATACGATTCTCAAACATTTCCTATTCTAAATAATTCGATGAATAACACTGAAGAACGAGCCGCCAGGTTGACCGAATACTTCTTCACTCTTTTCCGCTCTTTTCAAAGCAAGGAATGCGGTATATCAGAATGCCCCGAAGTGGAAATTAGTATTCAGGAAATGAAAGTACTGGCTTTTTTAGGACAGAGCGGTCCCTGCATAATGCGCGAGACAGCTGACGCACTTTCGATAGCGGTGAGCACATTGACCGGCATAGTGGATAAATTAGTTCAGAAGGGATTGGTCAACCGTGATCGCTCGGATGACGACCGCCGGATTGTTAAAGTGGAATTATCTGAAAAAGGGCGGGAAATCGAACAATGGCATTTTAAACAGCGCGCGAAAATGAGCTTAAGAATGCTTCAAGCCTTGAATGATGAAGATCAGGAAACTCTTTTGGAACTAATCAGTAAAATAGTAAATACTTTAAAATAGATATATGTTAAATTAATGTTAGATATGAAAAAAATCACCAAAACAACATTTGCGGTTCTCGCATCATTATTCATTTTTTCCACCGTATCATCAGCGTCACCTCCTATGCGGTTAAGTCTGAGTCAGGCGCTGGAAATCGCTAAATCGGAGAATCCGCAGGTGCGGCAGGCGCGGATTGCGGTATCGAAAGCTGAGGCGCAGATTGGAGAAGCTTACGCCTCCGCCCTCCCATCCGTCTCTGTCAGCGGGTTGTATCAGCGTAATATCATCCTTCAGGAGATGTTAGTTGAAATCCCCGGATCCGGCTCTCAGATATTCAAATTCCAGCAGGACAATTTCTTCAACAGTCAAATTGAATTATCCCAGCCGCTATACGCCGCCGGCAAACTCGGCAAAGCTCTGCAAATCGCCAAATTGTACCGGAAGGTGTCGGAGGAACAGGTGATTTCCACCTGGGCGGAAGTTAAACTGCTGGTAACACAATTATACTTCGGCGCCGTTTTAGCGCAGGAATGGGAAAAAACCGCTGAAGAAACTTACCGGCAGATGGAAGCGCATCAGCGGAAAGTGGAAGATATGTATGAGCAAGGGATGGTATCGGAATATGACCTCATCCGCGGTCAAGTGCAGGTGACCAATTTCTACCCGCAGGTGATCAATTCCCAGAACGCCAGCAAGATCTCTGTCGAAAGGTTGATTATCGTCCTCGGTCTGCCTAAAGACCAGCAGATCGATTTAACCGATGATATATTTGAATATGATGTCGAAGAATATAAAATCGATAACTACTTCAGCCTCGCAGCGGCGAACCGCAGTGAAATCAAGCAATTGGACTTACAGGCGGATATTTTTAAGAAACTCCTGACTATTGAACAGCATGGCATCCGGTGGCCTAATATATTCCTGATCGGCGGATATTCCTATCAGGCGCAGGAGCCGGATTTGGATGTCGGTGATTATTTCTGGATGAAGAATCTTTACGCCGGCGTATCGCTGTCGATACCATTATTCGACGGATTCCGCGCCAAACACCGGGCTGACCAGGTGCGGGCGGATATGGTCTTGCTGGAGCTTAATCGTGAAACCCTGCTTAAAAATATCAATTTGGAAATAATCGAAGCCCGGGATAAACTGCGGGAAGCTTTGAAGAATATCAACGCTCAAGTTGAAGGTGTGAAATTAGCCAAGAAGGGATTGAATATCGCTGAAGTCCAATATGAAAACGGACTGGCCACTCAGTTGGAGGTGATGGATGCGCAGATCGCTTTGAACCAAGCGCGGATGAATGAACTGTACGCCAGGTTCGACGCTGTCACAGCGCGGGCTGAGCTGGAAAAAGCCCTGGCGGTTGAATAAAGAAGTCTGCAAGTCTGCAAGTTTGCAAGTTTGCAAGTTAAAAATAAGACATAAAATGAACCGGTTATCCATTTAGGTCAGGAAATCTTATTATTCATTAAGGGCGGGTTAAAAACCCGCCCCTACAATAACCTTTGGTAGGGGCAGGTTTGTAACCTGCCCAATAAATTGGCTGAACAAACTGGATAACTTGAAAAATGCTTCGCCCCTACAGGAACATACACCAATACCGCTTATTTAAGCGTTCATAGGACTAAGGAGGATTATAATCAATGTAAGGCATATTGAAATGTCGACTCTCCGCCCAGTTTGTTGCAGAACTACAACCTGCGCCGCAAACCGTCATTGCGAAAGCGTGAATCCGGCGGCTGCCGGATGAAGGCTTGAAGCAATCTCTCTGATTAATAATTATTTAGAGAGATTGCCGCAAGGCTTTCAGCCTTTCGCAATGACAAATTAGGTTACATTTATAGTTGTGCAACAGACCGCTCCGCAGTCGACAACAGATAATGGAAAAGTTATCTTCATATATAAAATATTTGGATCTTAATATGAAAAAAGTCATTATAATAATAATAATCATTTTGATAGCTATAGCCCTGTTTTTAGCAGGAGTGCGGCAGGTGAAAAAATCGCATGAGGAACTCCCAAAAAGCATCAGCGAGATGCAGGAAGCGGAAGGGATACCGGTTGAAGTTGAAACAGTGAGTATCGGCACCTTTGTACTCTCTCGCACTTATCTCGGCACTATCGAAGGCGCGCTGCAAGCGGACGCTAAAGTGTCTATCGTAGAAAAGATCGTAGAGATACCGGTAAAAGTAGGCGATCGTGTTGAGAAGGGTCAAGTTGTTTGCAGACTTGATACTAAAGCGGTTACCGCGCAGTATAATCAAGCGAAGCTGGCGTTTGATGACGCTCAGCGGGAAGTCGAACGGATGAAGAAGCTTTACGAATCCGGCGCAATATCCAAACAGGCTCTGGAAAAGGCGGAATTGAACCGGAATATTATGAAACAGAATCTCGAATCAAGTTCCGAACTCGTCGCCCTCTCCGCGCCTATCGATGGTATAGTCACCGATATATTCTATCATGTCGGCGAAACTCCGGAGATGGGAGACGCGGTGGTGAAGATCGCCGACCTATCAAAACTCAAGGTTAAATTTCAAATCAATCATCAGGACCGGCGGATGATCGATGGCAAAACACCTGTTTATCTCCGGGTGAACGGGGACGGCGAAACCGAAATTAAAGCTGCAGTATCGGAAATCAGCATATCCGCCAATCCCGATAACCGGCTGTTCAATGTGTGGATTCTCGCTGATAATATAAAGAATCTGCTTCATCCCGGATTATTAGTCGATGTCAGGATGGAAATCATCCGCAAACCCCAGGTTAAACTGATCCCCAGAAATTCGCTGATAACCCGCAATGAACAAACCGGAGTTTTCATCATCAATGATAATAAGATAGCGGAATTCAAGGCGATACAACCTGGATTAGAAAATACTAATTATATAGAAGTTAATCAGGGATTGACCGAAGGACAGTTAATAGTTGTCTACGGACAGAATAACCTCAGTGATGGGAAATTAGTGAAAATCGTAAATTCGTAATCGGCAGGCAGAGGTCGGTTAAATCTTTGTTCCGGCAGGTCTTGTCCGCTGTAAAGCGGATGTGACCTGCCGGCATACTTCTGTGTTGCAGAGTCCCCGCACTCTGCAATATTCCCGGTGAATTCCTGTAAGGGCGAAGCATTTTATATGCATTCCCACGCTAGAGCGTGGGAACGAGATAGAAAAAATCACCTGTTGGCTGTTTTAACTTTTAACTTTTAACTTTTAACTTTTAACTTAGATTATGGTATTATCAGATATATCAATCAAGCGTCCGGTGATGACCACCATGTTCATCTTCGTCTTCGTGGTCATCGGACTTTATTCATTGACAAAGCTGGGTATAGACATTTTTCCTGAGATAGAATTCCCCTATGTCACAGTTATAACCGTCTATCCCGGCGCGGGTCCCGAAGAGGTCGAAACCCTCATCACCAAGCCTATAGAGGAAGAAGTAGCTTCCTTATCGGGATTGAAGAATATCATGTCGTTCGCTCAAGAAGGGATGAGCATGATATTATTGGAATTTGAATTAGGACGGGATGTGGATTTGGCGGGCATAGATGTGAAGGATAAAGTGGACGCTATCAGGAGCGAACTGCCGGCGGACGCCTACGATTCTGAGATTCAAAAGTTCGACATCGGCGCTTTACCGGTGATGAACCTGGCGGTATCCAGCCCCCGCCCGCTTGACCAATTATATATTCTAACCGATGAAGAGATCAAGAAGCGTTTGAACCGCATCGAAGGATTGGCGAATGTCGAAGTGATCGGCGGCAAAGAGCGGGAGATAGTTGTAGCCGTTGACCGGCGGAAACTGCAGGCGCGGGGATTATCCATCCTGCAGGTGGCGCAGGCTTTCGGTATGGAAAATATCAATCTCCCCTCCGGCAGAATCACTGCCGGACGCAAAGAATATTCTATAAGAGTTAAAGGCGAATTTGAGAGCATCGACGAGATACAAAACCTCTACCTGCCCTTGGATCCCGACCATGAACCGGTGCGGCTGCGGGATATTGCGCGCGTGGAGGATACTTTCAAAGAACAGCGGGAATTAGCGAGGATGAACGGGGTGACCTCGGTGGGCCTATCCCTCATCAAGCGTTCCGACGCCAACACGATTCAAGTGGGAAGAAAAGTTAAAAAGGAGTTGGAAAACCTGCGGGAATCCCTGCCTTCCGATGTACAGATATTGACCGCGCGGGATAGAACCGATTTCATCCAAAATTCGGTCAACGATGTGCGGGATAATCTGATTATCGGTATCTTATTGACCGCTTTTGTACTCTTCATGTTCCTACATTCCTGGAAGAGCACGATAATCGCGGCGGTGGCGATGCCGGTATCTATCATCTCCACCTTCACGCTGTTACTATTCGCCGGTTTCACAGTGAATATGATGACTTTGCTGGCGCTGGCGATTTCAGTGGGAATTTTGGTAACCAATTCGATTGTAGTGCTGGAAAATATTGAGCGTTACCGAAAAATGGGCAAGCCTCTGAAGGAGGCGGCTTCTAAGGGTACTAAAGAAATCGCTATCGCGGTGGCGGCTTCCACTCTGACCAATGTGGTAGTGTTCACACCCATCGCCTTCATGTCGGGCATAACCGGGCAGTTTTTCAAACAGTTCGGTTTGACTGTGGCTTTCGCCACTTTGTTATCACTGCTTGTGTCCTTCACGCTTACGCCGATGATGGCTTCACTCAAACTGAACTGGTTCGTCTATATTTTAGCGGCGGTTATAACATCACTATTGGTGCTTTTAAGTTTAGGACCGGGAGTGTTCGCCATTTTAGCGGCGGTGATTTTGCTGATTGGATTTTTCACTTGGAGCGGATTGCTGAAGAAGTTTTTCGCCGCTTGGAACAGGTTTTACGATGAGCTGGCGGTGTCATATCGGTCGAGTCTGGGATATTTCCTGAAGCGCCGGATACTGCTGATATTCATCATCTCGGCGCTCTTCATCAGCAGCCTGGTGGTGGGAGCGGTGTTCATCGGTTCGGAATTCTTCCCGCAATCAGATACGGGCTATCTATCGATTTCGATTGAAATGCCAGCGGGGGCGATGCTTGCAGAGACCGAAAAGGTGTTGAAGCGGATCGAAACCGAATCGGCGCTTGTGCCCGAAGTGAAGACCATCTATAGCCAGATCGGCACCAGCGAATCGGGCGAATTCACCATCAGTCAAGGTGTCCACCTCGGCGTAGTGGTATTGCAATTAGTCGATCTGGCGGAACGCGATCGCTCCAATACGGATATTATCAACTACCTGCGCCCTAAGTTCATCGATATCCCCGCGGCGCAGATAATACTCAAACCCGGCGGTATGATGGGCGGTGAAGAAGCGGATTTGAGTATTGAAATAACCGGTTTTGAAATGGATCAATTATCCAAGATAGCGGATGAAGTGGTGGAAATCGCCAAAGGTGTGCGCGGAGTCGTCGAACCCCGCAGTTCCTGGCGCACCGGTAAGCCGGAAATCAGAATCACACCCAAGCGAGAACTAATGGCGGATCAGAATTTATCAGTATCCAACTTGGCGGTAAGCATGCGGTCGATGATTGAAGGGCAGGAAGTGTCCAAATACCGCGAAGGCAGCCGCGAATATGATATAAGGATTAAACTGCGGGAAGATGATCTGAACCGCATCGAGGAAATCCCGGATTTCAATGTGATAACTTCCGGCGGTCCACAGAAAATTGAAAACCTGGCGAAAATAGAATACACTGAAGGACCGACTCAGATTCAGCGCAAGAACAAACAGCGTTTAGTCACCGTATCAGCCGAAATAACCGGCACTACTGTGGGGCAGGCGCAGACTATTATTCAAGCGAGTATAGATTCACTAAAGATACCCGAAGGATATAATATCCGTTTCGGCGGTCAATCAGAATATATGGCTGAAGCGTTCGTCGAAATGGGAAGGGCTTTGCTGTTAGCTATCATATTAACTTATATGCTGTTAGCGGCGATCATGGAATCATACATTCATCCTTTTACCATCATGATGACCCTGCCGCTGGGATTGATTGGTGTGTTATACGCCTTGTTCCTCACCGGCAATTCCATCAGCATCATCTCGCTTATGGCTATCATTATGCTGGTGGGAATCGTGGTGAATAACGGGATTCTGTTGATAGACTATATAAAACATCTGCGCGAGGAGCAGGGATACAACTTGAAGGAGGCGATTTTAGAAGCCTCCCCTACCCGCCTCCGCCCCATCATCATGGTTAATTTAGCCACCGCATTAGGGATGACTCCTTTGGCGTTAGGATTAGGTTCCGGCGGCGAATTCCGCGCCCCTATGGCGATTTCATCTATCGGCGGTTTGATCACATCCACCCTGTTCACTTTATTCCTCATCCCGGCGATTTATTATACATTTGAAAGTTGGAAGGAGAAGATAGCGGGAAGGAAGAAGAATATATAATATTCACAGGTAAAAACATGATCAAATTAGAACGAATACAGGTAGAAGGATTCAAATCTATAAAAAATTTAGATTTGAAATTCAGCGAGATCAATGTGTTAATCGGCGCAAACGGCGCCGGAAAATCGAATTTTGTCTCTCTTTATAAAATGATCAATAATATAATTGAAGAAAACCTTCAACTTTATATCAGTAAATCAGGAGGATCAAATTCTATTTTGCATTATGGAAGCAAAAATACATCTTATATAGTTGTAATACAATATTTTGAAGATGATTCAAAAAATGAATTCAAATATTATTATAGTCTAACTAACGCTGCTCCTGATACATTAGTATTTACAAACGAAGAAGTCACATTTTTCGATAAATCAACAAGAAAAACATATGCATCCCAATTATGGTCTGGAAGAAAAGAGTGTAACCTCAATGAAGCTGCCAAAAGTGATAAACCATATATAAGTTTAGTTCAAAATTTTTTAAGTAGATACCGAATATTCCAATTCCACGATACCGCAGAGAATTCTTATGCTAGGAAAAAATGTTATATTAAAGACAATGAAAACTTAAGGGGTGATGCTGGAAATTTAGCAGCTTATTTGTATTTTCTTAAATTAAAGAAGCTTGACTATTATAAGAGAATTGTGTCAACCATCAGGTTAGCCGCCCCTCATTTTGGCGATTTTGAATTGGAACCCGATCGATTCAATTCAAATGAGATACTACTTAATTGGAGAGAGAAAGATTCAGATTATCTTTTTGGACCTCATCAGATATCTGATGGCTTACTCCGCTTTATGGCTTTATGCACTCTTTTACTTCAGCCGGAAGACTTCCTGCCCAGCGTAATTATTATAGACGAACCGGAACTTGGATTACACCCCTATGCTTTAAAATTACTATGCAGTATGATAGAGAAAGTATCCAAACGCTGTCAAGTGATTTTAGCGACTCAATCAAAGGATTTGGTGGATCAATTTGAACCGGAAGATATTATCGTTGTCGAGAGACATGACGGCGAATCTATTTTCAAAAGGCTGAATAGTGAGGATTTGAAAGATTGGCTTGAGGATTATACACTTGGTGAATTGTGGGAGAAAAATGTCATCGGCGGGAGACCTTCCCGATGATAAGAATCAACTTCCTGGTTGAAGGTCAGACCGAAGAGACTTTTATCAGAGATGTTTTAATTGCACATTTAGCTTTATTCAAAATTTTTGGAGTTGTACGCTGTGTTGAAACCTCTCATAAGTTTAGAAGAGTTGGTGGAAAGGAACTCCGCAAATTCTATAGAGGAGGTTCAATCAATTATGAAAAGATGAAAAATGATTTGATCAGATGGATGAAACAGGAAAAAGGAACAAATGTATTTTTTACAACAATGATCGATCTGTACCGAATACCAAATAATTTTCCAAATTTTGAGGAAGCTCGAAAAATAAATGATGTACATATAAGAGTTGAGAAATTTGAACAGGCATTCAAGGAAGATATTGCGGAATCAAGAGAACGATTTCTGCCTCATATTCAACCGTTTGAATTCGAAGCCCTATTATTTTCAAATCCATCTGAATTTATTCACCAATTTCCAGACGAGAAGATAAGAATTGATAAATTGTCGAAAATCAATGAAAAATATCAGAATCCGGAATTTATCAATGATAATAATCCGCCTTCTTATCAGATTAAATCCATTTTTGTGGGATATTCAAAAGTAAGTGATGGTCCTATAATCGCCGAAGCGATCGGATTAGATGAAATGAGAAAAAAATGTCCGCATTTCAATGAATGGATTAAAAGACTCGAGACATTAAATTCAAAACCCGCCTTTTCAAGCGGGTTTTTTATAGATCAATATATATGCGGAGCTTATTTCACTAATAGAAGTTTCCGGGTTCCTCGCTGTTTTGTATGGGTAAACATATTTATTACCGTTAAGCTTTCATTCCCCCGGGAATGACAGATGGAAAGCGGGAATGACAAAGTGTAATTTACCCATACGAGATAGCGAAGAGCCATCTTTACATTCATCATAGTATCTTAGCGCCAATTCCAGAACATCAGTTCCCCTGCGGAGAATCTCGCTGAAATATTCGTCATTCCGGCCGCTGTCTCAAATTCGCACAATATTAGCTAACCGCCGGGCGGTTATTTCGGCTTTGGAAAAAACCTGAGAATGAGAAAGATCATCAGATTCAATATCTATCAAATTTTGTGAAGAGTCTTTTTCTAATTTATATGGAGCATCCCGCACTTTGATTTTTGTGTTCATTGTATCATTCCTGCTCTACTGTCATACTACCGCACATGACTACAGGGGCGTCCACCCGACCGCCCCTGATATAATATCCAATCGATTCCTACATGTTTAGGATTGATTCAACTTCCTCTTTATCCACATCCATGATGTATTTGATACCGCTGATATCAGCGGCTTCCTTAGTAAGGCAGGCGATATCATTGCGAGTGATGAGGTCGAGTTTGAATTTACGGCTGCCGCACATCAACTGCCGCAGTCCCTGCGCCAGCCTTTCATAATAGGTGTAAAGACCGATGGCGCCGGGAGGAATCTTATCGAACTCATCATTGCCCAGCTCTTTCCTCAAGTGAGCGGCGGTGACGAAAATCTCATCGATTTTATTGCCGAACCTTTCGACATAGACCGGGAGCTGATTGGCTTCGATGGCTTTCCCGATAGTCTTACCCACCATAGTGGCGGCGATGGGCCCCCGCGCCATACCGATGAGCTTGGCGAAAGGAGCGGCGAGCGCCAGCCCTTTGAACATCTGGTCTTCAAATGTGAAACCGCCTGCCAGCGCTAATGCCGGCACATAATGTCCCTTATCGGCGAGCTGTTTACAGTAGAAATAGAGCAGAGAATGCAGTTCGACAGTAGGCACACCCCATTCATTCATCATCCGCCAGGGGCTCATACCGGTGCCGCCGCCGGCGCCGTCAACAGTCAACAAGTCGATTTTGTACTTGGAAGAGAACTTGACAGCGCGGGCTAAATCAGCCGGCCGGTAAGCGCCGGTTTTGAGAAATAAATATTTGGCTCCGGCTTTACGCAGTTCCTCCACCCGCTTGGCGAAGGATTCTTCGCTCACCATGCCGACGCGGGAATGCCGCTCAAATTCTTTGAACGCGCCGCGGTTATAAGCTTCGATGACATGAGGATCGGTGGGATTCGGCAGTACGACATAACCCCGTTCATACAGCATCTGCGCTTTCTTAAGGTCGCGTATCTTCACTTCACCGCCGATATCTTTAGCGCCCTGCCCCCACTTAATTTCGACTATTTCCACACCGAGTTCGTTGATAGCGTATTCCTGAACATTCAAGCGGGTGTCTTCAACATTCGCCTGGACTATAGTAGCTCCCCAGCCGTCAATTTGATGATCTTTGAACAGCTTAACTCTGCGCTTGAGATCCACCGTATCGACCACTCTCCCGTTTTTCATAACGGATTTAGGATCCATTCCGGCGACATTTTCACCTATAGTTAAACCGGTGCCGGCAAGCGCGGTGCCGATGGCGAGTCCTTCCCAGTTGTTCTTGGCGATATCGGTCGAACCGATGCCGGGAATTATTATCGGCAGTTTGAACTTAATACCATTATCATGACCGAATCTTACATCGAGATTGACATTGGGGAATATCGCCTTATCACTGTCCGCTTCGATGCC
>JADHWD010000209.1 GCA_016783645.1 bacterium | reverse complement strand
CGAACCGTTTCGTTTAATTTATACCGTAGGTTTCACCTACGGCTATTCACATGCGACCCTTTCAGGGTCGAATACTAAGACATATGTTCATGTAAAAATTGGTCTCTAAAGAACAATTATTATTGTCGTTTATTATAAAATCCTGAAAACCTGCTCACTAATCTCGGGGGTGCAATAAATGTATTGAAGCCCCATGAGTAATTTGGGAATTTCATCCCGTGAGCGAAGGTCGAATTCGATTGCTGCGATATCGACTTCGCCAAATTGCATCTGTTGTTCAATTATTTTTCGCATCGCTTTCCCTCATGAAGTTTTTCGAAAATGTGTACAAATTTACTAAAAATTGCTTTACCTCGAAAAACATATCATTAATAATATCAGTATAATAATAACACATTCTCGACTCAATTGCAAATATTAAGCGCATAGAATTATAAGATTTTCGCGGAGGGAAAAAGTGGTTATGATTAATTATTACAAAGAGTTAGATACTTTTCGTTCAGGGACTATTTAACAGCAATATTTTATAAAGGTTACCAAAATGCTTCGCCCCTATTTTTTGGCATATCAAAAATCCTCGTCAAAATATTTGCTATATTCTATGTTATTTCTTACATTAGTTTTCTAAGTTAAAGGCGGTTTACCGCCTTTGCGAAATTTAAGAAAATTTTAACTTGAAAACCTGCCAACCTGTAAACTTGAAAAAAATATGAAAGATTTGAACAAATTCATCGAATCGGTCAAGAATAACCAATGCGTAGTTGGCATCGTAGGGCTGGGCTATGTGGGTCTGCCTTTGACGCTGGAATTCTGCGGGAAGAAGCTAAAAGTTTTAGGCTTCGATGTGGATTCGGAAAAAGTTGAGACTTTGAATTCAGGACGGTCTTACATCAAGCATATCCCTTCGGAGAAAATAAGCGCCATACGGGACAGCGGATATTTTGAAGCGACTGCCGATTACAGCCGCATCGTAGAAGTTGACGCTATTTTAATCTGCGTCCCCACTCCTTTAACCCGTCATAGAGAACCGGATTTATCGTACATCATCTCCACCGCCGAATCCATCGCTCCCTACTTAAAAGCTGGGCAGTTAGTATCTTTGGAATCGACCACTTATCCCGGCACTACCGAGGAAGTGATGATACCGATATTGGAGCAGGGTTCGGAATTGAAAGCGGGCGAAGATTTCTGGGTGGCTTTTTCGCCGGAACGGGAAGATCCCAACAATCCCAATTTCAACACTTCCACTATCCCGAAAGTAGTGGGCGGTCACACCGACGAATGTTTGAAAGCCGCCTGCGCGTTGTATGACAAGATTATCCTCCGCACAGTGCCGGTTTCTTCCTGCGCCGCCGCTGAAGCCGCCAAACTGCTGGAAAATATATTCCGCAGTATCAATATAGCCTTAGTCAACGAATTGAAGATGATATTTCACCGCATGGGTATCGATATATGGGAAGTGATTGAAGCGGCGAAAACTAAGCCCTTCGGCTATATGCCCTTTTACCCCGGACCGGGTTTAGGCGGGCACTGCATCCCCATCGATCCCTTCTATCTGACTTGGAAAGCTAAGGAATTCGGCGCCGCTACCAGATTCATTGAGCTGGCGGGTGAAATCAACACTTTCATGCCGGAATATGTTGTCCTGCGCACCATGGAGGAATTGAACGAATTAGGCCGGGCGCTTAAAGGTTCCAAACTGCTTATTGTAGGATTGTCTTATAAAAATGATATTGACGATACGCGTGAAAGCCCCTCGCTGGAACTGATCAACCTGTTTGAAGATAAAGGCGCGTATGTCGAATATCATGATCCTTTCGTCCCCGTCATACCCAAGACCAGGAAACATATGCATCTGGCTGGCAGGAAATCGGTGGAATTATCCAGTATAACCAATTTCGATTTAGCGGTTATCAGCACCAAGCATTCTAATATCGATTATTCTTTAATAGCGGAAAACTGCCCGCTTGTTATTGATACCAGGAACGCGGTTTCAGGCAGTTATCCTAATGTTAAAAAGGCATAAATTAAGCGGAAAGCAAAGGACCTATAAATATTAGAGAGTGTTAACCATGTAGTGCTCTTTTGATTTGTTGTGAAGACTGTATCACTACCATTTCGAGCTAACTAAAGCAATTTCAAATAGTTAGGGTGTGGAAATTTCTTTGTTACAAAGTTCTTCGCAATGCAAAGTCGCCTTAATCACTACTTGGTTAATACCCTCATATATCGATATATACCGGGGCGATAATAGAAGATGATGTCTTTTTAGGGCCGTCATGCGTGCTGACCAATGTCACTAATCCCCGTTCGCAGGTGATCCGTCATTCGCTTTATGAAAAGACGATACTTAAGAGGGGATGCACTATCGGCGCTAACGCCACGGTGGTCTGCGGAATCACAATCGGGCGGTACGCTTTCATCGGAGCATGCGCGGTAATCGCTAAAGATGTGCCGGACTATGCGCTGATGATAGGCGTACCCGCCCGCTAAATCGGATGGATGAGCCGTCATGGACAACGGCTTAAAAATCCCAACGCTGAAGGTATTATTACCTTAATTCTGATTTTCTTGCTTTTTCTGGCAGAAAATCGTGTATCAAGATATTTTTTAAAAGTTTCGAGCTGCGAGTTTCGAGCTGAGAGTTTCGAGCTGAGAGTTTCGAGCTGCGAGTTTCGAGCTGCAAGTAAAAAACTGTCAGTTTCTGATTTCGAATTTCGAGCTTCGGATTTTGTACTTTTTGTTTTTACTAAAGTCCAAAGTCCAAAGTCATGAGTCTTGAGTCTTGAGTCTTGAGCCTTGAGTCATGTGCCTTTTTGGGTTCCGGCTCGTCCGGGTTAAGCTTTTCAGGTTGTCCGAAAATACCAAAATGTCGTTACATAATCCGCTGTTGTTTAAATACTTAGAGCCGATGCGATTCTTTTATAATGAGCGACAATAATTTTAGGTATTTGTGCGACCCCTTTAGGGTCGAACCGTTTCGTTTAATTTATACCGTAGGTTTCACCTACGGCTATTCACATGCGACCCTTTCAGGGTCGAATACTAAGATATATGTTCATGTAAAAATCGGTCTCTAAAGAACAATTATTATTGTCGTTTATTATAATTATGAAAGTACCATTATTAGACTTAAAAGCTCAGTATAATTCGATAAAAAGCGATGTCGATAAAGCGGTGGCGGAAGTTTTCGAATCGCAGTATTTCATCAATGGACCGCAAGTAAAGGAATGCGAAGCCGCAATCGCTGAATACTGTAACTGCAAATACGCCACCGGCGTATCTTCCGGGACCGACGCTCTGTTGATATCGCTCATGGCCGCTGGGATAGGCGCCGGTGATGAAGTCATCACCACTGATTACTCATTCTTCGCCACCGCCGGATGCGTATCCCGCACCGGGGCAAAACCAGTGTTTGTCGATATAGATCCGGTCACCTATAATATCGACCCCGCTAAAATCGAAGCGAAAATCACTCCGAAAACAAAGGCGGTTATCCCGGTTCATCTCTACGGACAGATGGCTGATATGGATCCAATCATGGAAATCGCTGAGAAACATGGGCTTATAGTGATAGAAGACGCAGCTCAAGCCATCGGATCGGAGTATAAAGGCAGGCGCGCCGGTTCCATCGGCCATTACGGATGTTTCAGCTTCTTCCCATCGAAGAACTTAGGAACGGCTGGCGATGGAGGAATGGTAGTCACTAACGATGCCGACCTCGACTCCAAGCTTAAAATATTCCGCAATCATGGCTCCAAACCCAAATATTATCACAAGTTTATCGGCGGTAATTTCAGATTAGATACGCTGCACGCCGCTGTGGTGCTGGCGAAATTCCCGCATTTGGATTCCTGGAGCGCCGCCCGCAAACGCAACGCCGATTATTACCGCAAGCTCTTCTGCGAAAAAGATATAATCGGAAAAGGTGTCAAATGCCTGCCGGAGGAAGTGACTAACCGCCATATTTATAACCAATTTGTCATCCGCGCCGAGCGCAGAAATGATCTGCAAAAATTTCTAAAAGAACAAGGTATCGGCAACGAAGTGTATTATCCTGTACCCTTCCATTTACAGGAATGCTTCGCTTATTTAGGATCTAAAGCGGAAAACTTCATCGATAGTAGTAAAGCGGCTGATGAATCGCTGGCGCTGCCTATTTATCCCGAATTAACCGCGGAGCAGGCGGAGTATGTTGTTGACTGTATAGCGGATTTTTATAAGTAACAGTTGAAATTTGTAATTTTAACAGGCGGGATTTGTGAAAAAATCCCGCCTGCGCATTTAATACATTTTCTGGACAAACCGGAAAGACGGGATTTAATAGTTATATCCTTTTTTGTACTGGTAACCGTACAGCGTTCAGGTTTAACCGTCAATCGTAAAATATAATCGTAAAAGAGATGAAACGCAGAGTATTAGTCACCGGCAGCGCCGGATTCATCGGATTTCATATATCGAAGAGACTACTGGATGATGGCTTTGAAGTGATTGGCATCGATAACATCAATGATTATTACGATGTCAAATTGAAAGAAGACCGGCTGGCGGTTTTAAGAAGATACTCCGATTTCAATTTTCTTAAAATCGATCTCTCTGATAAAGATAATGTCAGAAAAGTTTTCACAGATGAGAAGCTTTGTTCCGATGATGCGATAATACATCTGGCGGCTCAAGCCGGAGTGAGATATGCGATGGTTAATCCCGGCAGTTATATTGACAGCAATCTGATAGGCTTCTTCAATCTGCTTGAACAAGCCCGTTCTACCGAAATAAGACATTTCATCTTCGCTTCATCCAGTTCGGTCTACGGCGGGAACACCAGACAGCCCTTCTCGGTTCATGACAATGTTGACCATCCAATTTCACTTTACGCCGCCACTAAGAAATCCAATGAATTGATGGCGCATGTATTCGCTTTCACTTACAACCTGCCGGTGACAGGTCTGCGGTTTTTCACCGTATATGGTCCTTGGGGCAGGCCGGATATGGCGCTATTCATCTTCACCAAAGCGATATTAGCGGGACAACCTTTACCGGTGTTCAACTACGGCGACATGTTCAGGGATTTCACTTATATCGATGATATTGTGGAAGGTGTGGTGAGGCTGATAGACTATTTTCCTAAACCGGATCCGCATTGGAATGGTGATAATCCTGATCCGGGGACAAGCTGGGTTCCTTATCGTATATATAATATCGGCAATCATAAGACGGTGAAATTATTGGATTTCATCAGGATAATCGAGGATAATCTGGGCATGAAAGCGGTTTTAGACTTCAAGCCTATGCAGATGGGAGATGTCAAGGCTTCCTTCGCCGAAATCGAAGACCTCACAAAGGCGGTGGGGTTCATCCCAAAGACATCCATCGAACAGGGTATTCCAAAATTCATCGAATGGTATCTCGATTATTATAAAGTGAAAAGACAGATTTAGATATGTGATATGTGATATGTGATATGCGAACCGAGAGATACTATTCTAACTTACAGACTTGCAGATTTATTTTTTAGATTAAACCCTCATGCCCCTGTCGGCGCGCTACGAAATATGAAAATCTGATTACTGGCAGGCGGGGACGCCTGCCAGCACAGTTCCTGGTGGTGTCATGCGTCCCCGCATGACACTAATATATTGTTTATATTATGTATGGTGTCGACTGCGGAGAGTCGACACCACA
>JADHWD010000208.1 GCA_016783645.1 bacterium | reverse complement strand
CGAAGCATGAAAATATTTTTCAGGGCGAACACATGGGTTCGCCCCTACAGTTCCGATGTTTATTTGTAGGGGCAGACCAATGTGTCTGCCCTTCCATCTCGTTCCCATGCTCCAGCGTGGGAATGCGTACCACAGGTGGATTAAGAACCCACCCCTACATCGCCCTTCGTAGGGGCGGGTTTATAACCCGCCCTTCCCTCTCGTTCCCACGCTCCAGCGTGGGAATGCATACTATTTTCAAGATAAACGGCAGGTCAAACGCTTGGAAAAACTGGGTTACAAAGTAACCCTTGAACCTGTTGAGCGGACGGCGTAAAGGTTATTTTCAAAGTAAAATATACTGGCAGGTCACACCCGCTTGAAGCGTGCAAGACCTGCCGGAACAGGATTTTTTGACTTGCTGACTTGTCAACTTGCAGACTTGCAAACTTATTTTCAAGGTAAATCCGCTATACATCGGATGAGACTATAAATCGGGATTCATTTATTGACTATAAATAACAGAATAGACGAACTGATTATCGATTACTCTAAAGGCAGCCGGCGGGCGCTTTCACGGCTCATATCCATAGTAGAGAATGACAGTTCACTTCGGCCTGCTGTTACCGAAAAGGTGCATCCATTCCTTCAGGGAGCGTACAGGATCGGTTTGACGGGGCCTCCGGGGGGGGGAAAGAGCACTTTAGTTTCGGTTTTAGCCAAGCTGTTTCGGCAGGCGGGGAAGAAAGTGGGAGTCGCTGCGGTAGATCCCACCAGTCCTTTCACCGGCGGGGCTTTATTAGGCGACCGCGTCAGAATGAACGCAATCAGCCTTGACCCGGGAATCTATATCCGCTCGCTCGCCACCAGAGGCGCGTTAGGAGGATTAGCCGCCGCCATCGAGGATGTTGTAGATTTGATGGATGGTTTCGGCTGTCAGGTTATTCTGATTGAAACTGTAGGTGTAGGGCAGGCGGAACTCGATATCGTCAGTTCCGCCGATACTACTATTGTAGTATTAGTGCCGGAATCGGGCGATTCTATTCAGGCGATGAAAGCGGGGATGATGGAGATAGGAGATATTTTTGTGCTTAATAAGTCGGACCGGCAGGGCGCTGATCATGCTCTTTTGGAAATCCGCAGCGCATTGAAATACCGTAAACCGGATATCTGGACTCCGCCGATTTTAAAGACGGCCGCCAGTTTAAGCGAAGGGATTGAAGATTTGCATGAAGTTATCGAAAAACATCTGTGTCATTTAAAAGAGAACGGACTGTTGATTAAGCGGCAGTATCAAAGGCGTAAAATGAAAATCCGGCGGATTGTCCAGGCGAAACTGGAGCAGGATTTTTGGGATGAGGAGCGGAAGGCGAGACTTGATAGAATCGCAGGCGAAGATATCCCGGTATTCTCCGCTTCTGAGAAACTGATATCAGAATGACACATTGTCGGGCAGACAGGCATGTATCAAAGAATCCCCCCGGTTTCGGAGAAACCGTGCTGCTGAACGAAGGGCGGACGCAAGGTCTGCCCCTGCGAATAAATATCCAGCATTGTAGGGGCGGTTCTTTTTAACTTGCAGACTTGTCAACTTGCCGGCTTACAGACTTTCAGACTTATTATCGAGGAAAAAAAAAGCGGAATCGATTTGATTCCGCTTTCGCTTAGCCGATAATTGTCATTTTGAGGACAGAATTCTGTACATTGCGGTTCCACACACAGGGCAATTTCCTTTGATAGCTGGTCTTCCGTTCTTCATGGTCACCTTGGTAGGATTGGCAATTTCTTTTTTGGCTTTGCATTTTACACAGTAACCAACTTCCGCCATTACATGACTCCTTAGTTAATTTGGTTATTTCCCACTGCAATAAGAAAAATATGCTTTTATATTCAAAAAGTCAAGTATAATCATTAGAAAAATCAGATAAATGTGATTAAAATATTTGATTTACAGAGAAAATCCTGAAAAAACAATTCCTTGCTTTTCATGGCTATTATTAATATATTTATTGAATCTTAAAAATATTTCAAATAATTTCGCGGCGGCAGATCTCTCCGCAATTTATTTCAGCCAGCAAACTTACTGTAATACAAGAGTTTAATAGATATTTCTTCAGCGCTTAGCGGATTTACCAATAAAGATATAGGCGCTTACCGCTGCGACATCGACAAAAAATTGCCGGTATTTTCAGAATATTTTTTCTTTTCGAACCGCAGATAAAAACTGATTTACGCTGATTCCGCTGATTATAATATCAGTGTCATCATTCTTTTATCAGCGTCATCAGCGGTTCTAATAAATTTTAACTGCGCAGCCTCCTCTTCCGGGCGATAGTCCCGGACGAGGCGTAGATTCTTTCATAGGTCAAAGGCATCTTTTTATCTTATCCGGCTATTTAAAGCCAATAAAAGGAAATTCTGTCTGAATGGCGGTAAATTTCGGTTTTTGGATGGCGGAGGGGATGCGGGGGTTCTTTCTTCACCGGTTCACCGCGGTGATTGCATTATTGGGATTGAGCTTGTCGCTCTGGCTCTTCTCATTCCAATATCTCTTATGGAACAACCTGGAACGATTCCGCGGCACTCTGCTTGAAGGATTCAAACTCCAGCTGTTTTTAGAGCCTTCGATAACGGAGGAACAGCGGCTCACAATTGACAGCATCCTGGCTAATCATCCGGATATCGGCCGCATCGAATATATATCTCCGGAGAAGGCGGCGGAAATTTTCGCAGCTGAGTTCGGCGAGGAGATATTTGAGGTGGTGGAGGAGAATCCTCTACCGCCTTCCTATGAATTGACGCTGAATCCCGGCGGCAGCGCAGGTTCCGCCGCCAGCCGAGTGAAGAAAGATATTGAAGGTATCCCCAGCGTCGACGAAGTCATCTACCAAGGAGATGTTCTAACTGTATTTGAAGCCAAGTACAAATCTTTGACCTGGGCCTTCATCACCGCCGGAAGCTTTATACTGGTGATATCTCTGATCATATTCATTCATGGTATGAAGGTTTCCATCATGGGCCGGCGGCGGCTGGTAAACGCCCTTCTGCTCACCGGAGCTAAATATTCCACAGTGAGACTGCCTTTCATATTTGAAGGGATTTTAACCGGGACCGCATCGGGTCTATTGGCTTATATCGGCGTCCGTTTCATACATTTTATCATAGACAAGTTACTTTTCCCGCTGCCCTGCACCGGACCGCTGTATCTGGTGATACCGGCGGGAACGATACTGGGATTATTGAGTGCAATATTGCAGGTAAGCAAGTATCTCAAGGGGTTCTTGCTTGACAATAAAGGAAGAATTTACTAACTTAAAAACGGGACTGTTAATGAATATATCTGTTTCAAGCATGAGGTTAAGCTCAATTGCGGAGGATATTTGATGATTAAATCCGAAATTCCAATCACTCAAAACAGCGCGAAGGAATCAGTTGAAGAGGAATCTTTATCGGTGAATGCGGATGCGAATCAAAAAACGGAAGAACCTGCGCCTGAACAAAGCGGCATTAAAAAGCGGACTTCATCGGCTCAAAAATTAAAAGATGAGATTTCCCAGCTTAAGGAACAATTGAATGAACAGAGGAACGAGTATCTGAGACTGCTGGCTGAATTTGATAATTTCCGCAAACGCCGTATGGCTGAAATGATAGAACTATCGATGAACGCCGAGAAGAGTTTTATGTTCGACCTTCTACCGGTCCTCGATGATTTTGAACGCCTTTTGAATGATAAAGATTCCGAAGAGAATAATATCCGCCGCGGAGCCGAAATGATTCTGAACAAATTCCGCAAGATATTAACCGGCCGCGGAATGAAACCCATGGATTCAATACATAAAGATTTCGACCCGGAATTGCACGATGCCTTGATGACAGTCGAAAAAGATGATGTCCCGCCCGGTATGGTAGTGGATGTCTTCGAGAAGGGTTATCTTTTCAAAGATAATATTTTACGCCATGCTAAGGTTATTGTGAGTAAAGCTCCGGAGGAATCCGAAGAATCGCTGGCGAACGACAGGAATAGCGAGGAAATTGAGGGGAAATAGTTTGCGGTTGACTGTCTTTAGTTGACAGTGAACGGTAAACAGTGAACGGTTAACAGTGCACAGTAAACAGAAATTGTGTTTCCGCCATTTTTCAAACAGACGAGTGGTGTAAAGCGGCGGCAGCCTTTTTCCCGTCAGGTTACGGACTATGCCCTTAAAACCTGTCGGGAACAGATTACTAACAGCTAATTTTTGAATAAAACATATATCAGAGATGGCAAAGCTTGAATATTATGAAGTATTAGGGGTAGAACGGAACGCATCCGAAGATGAAATCAAGAAAGCGTACCGGAAATTAGCCTTCAAATACCATCCCGATAAGAATCCCGATAATCCTGAAGCGGAGCGGAAATTCAAGGAAGTGGGCGAAGCTTATTCGGTATTATCTAATTCCGATAAACGCGTCCGCTATGATAGGTTCGGCCATGCGGAACCGGGCGGAGGATTCAACGGCGGCGGTTACAGGATGGATTTCGACCTTTCGGACGCCCTGCGGATGTTCATGGAGGGATTTGGCAGTTTCGCTGACTTCGGATTCGGCGGCGGCCGCAGCCGCGGGCATTCCGCCCGCGGACGAGAGATGCAGATAAAATTGAAGTTATCGTTAGAAGAGATTGCATCCGGCGTATCCAAGAAGATACGAGTCAAGCGGTTGGTGAGGTGTGAATCCTGCGGCGGCAGCGGCGTTAAATCCGGCGCTTCCAAACATACTTGCCCCGCATGTCAGGGCAGAGGTGAAATCCGCGAAACCGCTTTCGGTGGTATTTTCACGCAGGTTAGAACCTGTGACAGATGCGGAGGGATGGGGCAGGTGATAACCGATCCTTGTCCCGAATGCAAAGGTGACGGCAGAGTGCGGGGAGAATCCACTATGAGCGTCGATATTCCCGCCGGAGTCGCCAATGGCAACTACCTGCATTTGCGGGGACAGGGTAATGTCGGACCTAACAGCGGCCCTCCCGGCGACATCAGGGTGATTATACAAGAAGAGGAGCATAAATATTTCAGCCGTGAAGCTGACGATATTATCTATCAACTGGAATTAAGTTACCCGCAGGCGGTTCTTGGGGATGTGGCGGCAGTGCCCACCCTCAGCGGCAGAGCCAAGATAACTATCCCTGCCGGAACGCAGTCAGGTAAAGTTCTGAGGCTGGCGGGAAAAGGTATCAAGCACCTGAATGGTTACGGCGCAGGTGATCAGCTTGTGGTAGTGAACATCTATGTACCTTCTAAGCTGTCTCCTAAAGAAAGGGAATTATTGGAGGAATTGGCGCAGTATGAAGGTTTGAAGCCCAACCCCAATGAAAAGAGCTTTTTTAATAAAGTTAAAGACGCTTTTTTCTAAAAAGGCGTTGGATTGGTATTAGGTTTTATTTTGAAGATAGGGTAAAGGGTCATGGGGTCTAGGGTCTAGTGTTCTGTCAACAACAATATATTAGGTAATCCCACATTTTGTTCCTGCCGGGTTTCAAACGAAGAGTAACCCGGCAGGTTACAGGCTTCGCCTTTGAAACCTGCCGGGAACATTTTTCACTTTTACCCATAGAATTTGACCTGATAGAACACTAGTTCAATGTGGTGTCGACTCTCCGCAGTCGACACCATACATAATAATAACAATGTCTTAGTGTCATGCGGGGACGCATGACACCACCAGGAACTGTGCTGGCAGGCGTCCCCGCCTGCCAGTAATCCGATTTTCATG
>JADHWD010000207.1 GCA_016783645.1 bacterium | reverse complement strand
ATATCCCGAATTATTGATGAAAGTCGCCCATGCCCTGTCTAATTTCATCCGTCAATCGGATTTGAAACTCATCGATGTTCTGAAAGATAAAAATTGGGAATTGGAGGAGGCGTACCGGCAGTTACAGGCGGCTCAAGCGGAAATAATCCGCAAAGAACGGCTGGAATTGGTGGGAAAACTCGCTTCAAGCATCATGCACGATATCAAAAATCCCATCAGCACTATAAAGGGATACGCCCAGTTGATGGCGGAATACGATTATCCGCAAGAGAAGATGACCAAGTTCAACAGCATCATCTCCATGGAAATCGACAGGATTCTCCTGATGATCCAGGAACTGTTATCTTTCGCTAAAGGAGAAGGCGCATTAGTCAGAGACCGGGTTAATTTACAGCAGTACATTCAGGAATCGGTAGACTGCCTGCGGGAAGAATTGACTCCGTTTAATATTAAAGTTGAATACATTGTGAAATCCGCCGGAGATGTGGCGATCGACACCGGCAGATTCCGCAGAGCGTTGGATAATATATTCAACAACGCCAAGGACGCCATGGAAAAGGGCGGCGTTTTAAAGATTGAAATTGACTGCGAAAAGGATAAAGTCATATTGCGCATCACCGATGACGGATGCGGCATGGATGAAAAAGTCGCCGCCCGCATCTTCGATGAATTCTTCACTCACGGCAAAGTATCCGGCACCGGGCTCGGCATGGCTATCACCAAGCGGATCATCGAAGAGCACGGCGGCAGCATCGTTGTGGCAAGCCAACTGCATAAAGGCACCACTTTTGAAATTAAAATCCCAATTTATATCGATTCAGCTGATTGAAAAGTCAGCAAGTTATCAAGTTGGCAAGTTGGCAAGTTTTATTATAGGTGGTGTCGACTCTCAGCCATTCTATTGTCCAACTATAAAAATCGGCCTTATTCGTCATTGCGAAAGGCTGAAAGCCTTGTGGCAATCTCTCTAAATAATTATTAATCAGAGAGATTGCTTCAAGCCTTCATCCGCTCTACAGCGGATTCACGCTTTCGCAATGACGGTTTTCGGATTCGTTTGCGGTTGTACAATGGACTGCTAACCAGTCGACGCTAATTACTTCTTGCGGACTTGCAGACTTGCAGACTTGCCAACTGAAAAAAATGGAAATTTTTTCTATAAATATTGACAAATAAACAAATAATACTTATATTCAATTAATCAATTATTTTTGGAGGTTCTTATGGCGATGGAAGCCCTGGGTATGATTGAAACTCGGGGGTTGGTGGGAGCGATTGAAGCGGCCGACGCCATGGTCAAAGCCGCTAAAGTCACCCTGATGGGGAAGGAGAAGATCGGGGGAGGCTATGTCACAGTGTTCGTGCGGGGCGATGTGGGAGCGGTCAAAGCCGCTACCGACGCCGGCGCCACCGCCGCCGAAAAAGTCGGCGAACTCATCTCGGTCCATGTCATCCCCAGACCGCACCAGGAAGTGGAGATGATCATACCGCAGAGACCGGCGCAAGAATGAACCTGAAGTGATGATGAGGTTCTTTCGTTCACTAAAAAAAGAGGGGTATTTTCAACACATCAGGGAGGATTTGATTTCATTAATTACCTGCAAACCGGAATACATTCTTGATGTCGGCTGCGGAAATGGATTGACGGCGAAAACGATAAAAGAAAAATTCGATTCAAAGTATGTTCTTGGGATAGAAGTCGACCGGGAAGCCGCAAAAGAAGCGGAAAAGAAACTCGATGAAATACTGGTCATTGACTTAAATAAAACAAAACTCGAATTGAATCGGAAATTTGATTTAATTGTTTTAGCTGATATTCTTGAACATCTTGTTAGTCCCGAAGACCTATTAAATCAAATTCGTTCTATTTTGAATATAGACGGACAGGTGGTTATAAGTATTCCTAATGTGAGAAACTGGAGTATTATTTTTGAAATAATATTCAAAGGTGATTGGCGGTATAGAGATGAAGGAATATTGGATAGAACTCATTTGAGATTCTTCACAAAAAAGTCCGCTATCAGAATGATAGAATCAACAGGTTTTACCATCAATAAATACTGTTACAGAATCAGACCGAGAGATGTAATCCCAAATTTAATATCATTAACTATATTCCGGGATTTTTTCATAACGCAGCATTACTTTTCACTCAAACTTAAGGAGGGAAAAACATGAAAAGTGCATCTATAATCATCGCTGCGATTCTGTTTTCCGCTTCAATCGCGCTTGCGGATATTATCTATGTTCCGCAGGATTATCCCACAATTCAAGCCGCGGTCAATGCGGCGCAAGCAGGTGACACCGTGCAAGTCGCGCCTGGACTTTACTCGCCAGTTTCCGCTACTTACCAAAATGATATTACTCTGCTGGGGAGCGGTATGCTTGGCTCTGATGTCACCGCCATAGCGGGAGGAGGCCCTACTGTTTCTGGAATCAAAGTCAGTTATTCCAGCCGATGGGTCATTCGTGGTTTTGAAATTTTCAATGTGTTTCAGGGTGTAACTCTTTACTATTCTGATGATATCGAAGTATCTGAAACCTATGTGCATGATAATTATCAAACTTATTCCGTAGGTGTAGCTATTGAAGGCTGCAGCAATGTTTATTATCATCACAATATCATTGAGCAGAATTACTACAGCGGAATATGGGAGTTAGGAACTGACAACCTCAGAATTTATAATAATACGATTGTATATTGCTTCAATAATAATCCTTTTTATGATGCTAATGGAATAATTTTAATATCTTATGTTCCCAATCTGGAAATTGTAAATAATATTATCGCCTTCAATGAGGGTGATGGTGTTGAATCGACCACCAGTCAATATGGTTCAATTATCACTCACAATGATGTGTATGGAAATGGACTTTCCCCTTGGGTAAATGTTACCCCAGGTATTGGGAATATATATTTAAATCCTCAATTTTCCGGAGTACCCTATCAATATTCTCTATTAGCTAATTCCCCTTGCATTGATGCCGGCGATCCTTCAATTATCGATCCAGATGGCACTCCTTCCGACATCGGCGCGCTCTATTTTAACCAAGGCGGCGGCGGAACCGGCACCGTCGCCATCACCCTGACTCCCTTAAATCCCCCGATAATCATCCCCGCTTCCGGCGGCAATGTCAATTTCCATGTGTATATTCAGAATGATTCAATGGGCTTCGCCTTCTTCGACGGCTGGACTATGCTGACTCTCCCCGACGGGCAGACTACCGGTCCCATCGTCCTGCGGGAATCGCTTTACCTTCCAGCCGGAGGGCAGAAGAACCGGGATATGACATTGACGGTATCGTCGATGTCGATGCCTGGTGTCTATACATACACTGGATATGTGGGTGATTATCCCAATTACATTGTCGATGAAGACGAATTCACCTTTGAAAAGTTAGCTTCGGATAATGCGGAATACGGCGAATGTCAATGGGTACTTTCCGGCTGGGATTATGATGAAATCATCACCATCCCCGCTTCCTGCGTCCCCTTAACCGACAGATTGGTGTCGATATATCCCAATCCTTTCAATCCGGAAACCGAAGTCAAGTTCCAATTATCGGACAGCCGGGATATATCTTTGAAAGTCTATGACATCACCGGCAGGCTTGCCGCCGAACTCTTCAACGGAAACATGTCCGCAGGTGAACATTCAGTTATTTGGAACGCTGCCAATCAGTCTTCCGGTATGTATTTTGTGGCGCTTCAGTCTGAAGGGCGGACTTTCACGCAGAAGTGCCTGCTGTTGAAATAATATAACATTATAGCTTTTTTTATAGTGCATGATGCCGGGATTGAGACAATCCCGGCTTTATAGAAATTCGGGAGAAAATTATGTCAGAAAGAGTATCAGATTTAACAGTTGATGAATTGAAAAAAATTATCAGGGAAGTTATTGAAGAATATATTGATCCGGACGGGGAAGTAAGAGAGGATTTTGCTCAGGAACTTCGTGAAAGGATGGTGTCGGAGGATTTCATCTCGCACGAGGAAGTATGGAGTTACAAGTGAATTTTTCCTTGATTTATGAAAAGCGATTCATCAGGGATTTAGTGAATATTCCAGTTGATGAAAGGAGAATGCTCAAAAGAAGGTTGGAATGGTTGGCAGAGAATGTTTATAATATAAGGCATTATAATCTGCGCGGTATGGAATTTAAAGAAATGTATAGATTTAGAATCGCCAATTGGCGAATCTTCTATAGAATCGATTTTAACAGCGAGAAGATAATTGTGCTAAGCTTAAAAGACCGGAAGGATGCTTATAGATAGCAGTCAAATTTTTCTTTATTTGCGTTATGAAAAAGTCACTCAGAGCCCATAGATTATATGAATATCTCGGATAGCAAAGAACAACTTCCTCATCACCGCGCATTAGGTCTAATAGAGACCCGCGGTTTTGTGGGCGCGGTGGAAGCGGCGGACGCTATGTTGAAAGCCGCTAAAGTGAAATTACGCGGCTACGAATTATCCACCGGCGCGCTGGTCGTAGTTAAAGTGACCGGCGAAGTGGGCGCAGTCCGCAGCGCAGTATCCGCCGGCGCGGAAGCCGCAAAAAAAGTCGGCGAACTGATTTCCACCCACATCATACCCCGCCCGCATGATGAAACCGAGGATATTATATTCCCCTCCGAATCCGTCCCCGGCGAAGATCATCCTCTGAATTTCTCTAATCTGACTGTCCCGGAATTGCGGACTTTGGCAAGGCGGATTCCATCTATCGGTATGTCCGGCAGAGAAATCTCCTCCGCTAAGCGTGATACTTTAGTCGAAGCTCTGGAAAAGGCGCAGAAGGAAGGCTTCATCTGCCGCTTCCCGGAATGATCACCATTCGTCTCGGCGGCTTATCCGCTTGAATAAAACATTAACAGCTTGATGTAGGGGCGGGATTTCCCCGCCCTGATTTGAACGGATTTCTTTGGGCGCGGAAACCGCGCCCCTACAATAAATGTCGAATATCTATTTCGTTTGTATAACCAATTCACAGTAATAATGCTTCACCCCTGCAAAAACATTTAGACCGCTGCTTCAATATCCCTATTTCCCAGCCCCTAACCCCTAGCCCCTAATCCCTGTTTTTGGATATTACATATCCTAAAACTTGATTCCTGCGAAAACTTTCACTAAATTTTAAAATATTAAATTCAACACTAATATCGGAGCTATAATGAGATATTTAATCGTTATCGCAGGATTACTATTAATCATTTGCGCGGTTTTATCCGCCGCTGATATGTCCAAAGGCGCGCTCACTTCCGATGTGCTGGAAGAGATAGAGAAATCGTTCAAATACGACCGCGCCACTCGTATGGCGTTGAACGCGGTTTCCGCCAACAGTATCCGCGACCTTGCATTGAACAAGGAACTGATCGATTCCCTCGACCATCTTTACGCTCACGAACTCGATATCAAAGGAATCACCGACCAGAAATCCTCCGGCAGATGCTGGCTGTTCTCCATCTTCAACATGATGCGCTATGAAGTCATCAAGAAATATGAATTGAGCGAATTTGAAATATCTCAGACTTATTCTTTCTTCTGGGATAAATTTGAAAAAGCCAACCTATTCCTGGAATATGCCATCGAATCCAGAGATGTTGATTATAATGACCGGGAATTAGTAATGATGCTCAACCGCCCTATGCCCGACGGCGGATTCTGGGTCTGGGCGGCTGATATCGTTGATAAATACGGCGTAGTCCCAAAATCAGTGATGCCGGAGACATTCAACACGGAAAAT
>JADHWD010000206.1 GCA_016783645.1 bacterium | reverse complement strand
GCGCAGTTCGTGGCTCATACTCGCCAGGAATACATCCTTGAGACGGTCCGCTTCCTGCAGCCTTAGATTGGCTTCTCGCAATTCTTCATTGATCTTTATTATTTCGGCGGATCTTTCTTTAACTAACTCTTCCAGATGATGGCGGTGTCTGGTCAATTCCTCCTCTGCCTCTTTTCGCTCGGTGATATCCAAGCCTATGACAAGAAGTCCGGTTGTATTCCCCTCAATATCTTTAAGAAGACTATCATACCATTCAATAGAGCGGATGCTCCCATCCTTGGTGACAATGGGGAATGTCTGCGGAGAGCTGTCCCAATCATTTATCACCGACTTGAAGTGTTCTTTAGCGCGCATCTGATCAGGCTTGGGAAATAGTGTTTCAATCCAACTTTTCCCCTGCAATTCGCTGAATTTATAACCGGTGACATCTTCCATATAAGGATTAACCAGCACGAACCGGTCATCCATATCGAGCACACCTATTATCACCTTAGCGTTGTCTATAAGAGTTTTCACAAAATCTCTTTCCCATTGCAACTCCTTCGCTATAAGCTTGCGTTCAACAATATCAAAAGAAAGGTCGCCCAATTGTGATACAATCTCTATATCGTTTTCAGTGTAGTCGATGGATTTATTACCTACGCCGATAATCGCCTTAATCAGGTTGCCTCTGAAAATCGGCACTACTAATTCTCTTATTACCTGAGCATGTCCATCAGGCATCCCCTTACGATGGGGCAAAGAAGTATAATCGTTGTGAATAACTGGACGACCTTCAGAGATGCAATCTACCCATACGCCCGCTTGTTCAATGTCGTAATGACTGCCTTTTCCTTTAGCCGTACACATGTTTTTCAGAGTGTTCGTCGACCAGTTCTGTGATATGAGCGTTTTTTGATCCGGTTCGAGAAAATGATAAAAACCTATGACGCTTCCAGTCATCGCTTCGATCTCGTCTAATGATGCGGTAAGTAGTTCATCCATTGAGTGTGAGATGGCGAATTCCAACAAACGAAGGCGCGCCTGGCTAATATTCTCCGCCCGTTTTCTGGCTTCCCTGGTTCGGGTGGAACTTATTCCATATGCCAGATCATCCGCCAATTCGGTCAATAGTCTAACTTCTTCTTCATTGAAAGCGTCCGCTTTAGCGGAATAGATATTCATAGCGCCGAAAGTTTTTCCTTCGCTTTTCAATGGGATAGCTATAGAGGAAGCATAGTCCCGCTTTTTCGCCTCTTCCCGCCAGGGAGCAAATCGTCCATTTTCATGAATGTTTTTAACAATACTTGCTTCACCGGTGCGGATGGCGGTTCCGGTGGGACCTCGTCCGCGCTCTTGGTCAGCCCAGGTAATTTGCAGAGTCTCGAGGTATCCGTCTTCAAAACCGACTTGTGCTACAGGATGGACGGATTTGTAATCATCATCTTCAGCGTATCCAACCCAAGCCAACCTATAGCCGCCAATTTCTACGATGATATGGCAGATTTCATTCAGCAATTCATTTTCGTCCTGGATATAGATGATTGCTTGATTGCATCGACTTAGTGCTTTTAAAGCTCGATTAACACGAAGTAAATCCTCTTCAGCTTTTTTACGTTTGGGATACATCATGAAATATTACCTGTATTCATTTGATTTTTCCGGATTCTCTAATTTTTAAGTTTAAATCGATGAAAACCATTCGATTCGTTTTCGATAACTGCCATCCGTTAACCTGAAATATTGAAGCCGCACTTTACGTGAAGATAATCTATGATGGATTGATAGTAATTTAACATTTTTTAAGGAGGGCTAAAAATTTCATTATATAGAAATTCATTATTTTAAAATTATTAAAAATTATTCTCAATGGCAAATTTAACTGTGGTTATAAAAATAATTATATGTGTTGAACAGCGGCATATCATAAAAGAGGAAACATCTTGGGAATCAAATTTAGCATTTATTATAAGTTTTTTGTATTATAATGTCCATTGGAGGTAATTGAAGCTTTACTTCCACACTACATAACAATTTTTTTTAGCAGGTCAAAATATGAAAATCGGCGGGCTGATCCAGGTTAAAAATGAAGTTAAAAAGATCGAGCAGTGCATCAGATATCATCTCGAAATCGGTGGATTCGATCATATAATAGTTACCGATAACAATTCCTATGACGGAACCTACGAGAAGCTGCAATCTCTCGATGATCCCCGTGTCACAGTTTATTGCACTCAAACAGGTATCGGATTCAATCAGGAATATGCCAGTACAGATATGGCATTGGAGTTGTTCAACAAGCACGGCTGCGAATGGGTATTCCCTATAGATTCGGATGAACTCTGGCATTCCCCGGCTTACGGTACCGTGAAAAATGCGCTGGCAAACCTGCCCTATGAAGTCGATGTTTTGCAGACATATCAGTTCGATTTTATCGAGACGGCTTTGGATGAGCAAAATGAACTGAATTTTGTCCGGCGGATGAAATATGCGCGGGTCAACAATCTTGTGAATAAGGTGGTATTGCACAATTTGGGTGGTAAATTGGAACAGCTCTACTTCGGCAATCATGGTCTGGGTCTGAAAGGAGGCGAATCATTCCGGCAGGCTCACGCTTCACACCTTGCTTTGGTAAAATACCACTATCCGAATCCGGGGAAAGCGGAGATGATAAGGCGCATCCTCAACCAGGTGGAAGGTTTTGTCATCAGGACCGGCGGGGAATGGCTCAGAAATCATCAGGGAGTGGGGATTCATATTCATAACTTTTACAATATGTTGCGTAACGGCACTTTCGATAAGCATTACCGGGGAAATTTTTACCTGAGCGCTGTCGATGTCAAAAGATCGATTGAAGCGGGGGAGGTGATGTATCTGGAGGATATGATGGATTTCTTTCCAAAAAATACGACAAGCGAAGATTTTGTTTTAAATATACCACCACTCCGGGAGAAAATTTCGGATTTAGACCTGTCGATTTTGTGGCTGGAAGGAAGAAAATGAATAAAAAGTAAAAAGTTATTAATGGGAGCGGATAATAATGTACTTCTCGTGGTAGGGGTTCAACATGTTGAACCCCTACGGATGCGTCCAAAATTAATCGCCCGGATTAGTAAAAGCATTACGGACACTATTTAACATGAATATTATTTAACCAACCGCGTAATAACCTGCTCGATAATCAATAAACTCAATCCCACTATTAAAAATATTTTCCACAGCTCCGTTCCTATCCTCGCCGAATAAACAGCTTTCATAATATCCGTTTTAGCGTCTAACTTTAAAGCTCCCGCAATCGGCGGTGAGTCGTCCCTGTGCAATTTCGAATATTCTACGTCTGGATTGACTGCATAAACGGCGGAGGTGTCACCATCCACTTTTATCACATAAATTCCCGATAATCCGGTATCTGCAAATTTGAGTTTAACCGAATTCAATCCCGGTTCGGGGATGGCTTCTATAGTCAGACCGTCCGGTCTTTTTATGGTGAATACCGAGTTTACCGGGTCTTCAAAATGTTCTATCACATCACCGGCAGTTACGGTTTTGAAACGATTACTGATGTTGCTTCCAACGTACTGCGCCGCTCTGTTCATCAGCGGGACGAAAATACCCCGGAAAGCAATATCGCTCCACCATTCGGAAAAGCCCGAGGCAAATATCAGAATCCTGCCTTCTTCAGGATGTGATTCGGCTATGAAAGGATTTCCTCCGCGGAAGGAAATGACCGCATTTTCAATATTACCCGTCAGCTTGAAATACCTTTTAAAGAGAGGCGGTTCCAATTCAATCTTTTCGGAGAATACACCATCGAAAATCGGGTGAGCGAAGTCTATATTTCCCCAGGATGAAACATCCGAATCGATTTCGCTGAATTGAGGCAGATTCAGAGGTTTCAGAAAATTCCTGTTGATATCGGATACTGCAGAGATTTGTGAGGGTGAGAGGATTATTCCTCCGCCCCTGACCAGAATGCTCCTTAACAATCCTGCAGAGTAAGAAGTAATTTTATCGATCCCGGTTAAAAATATGACCTTTGCCTGCGGATAATCGACCAGCCTGCTTATGGATGGCAGTTCCACTATTTTAAGGGAATTTTCGGCATCTTTGAAGGGATTGAGAGCCAATTTTACAATCGAAGTTTCGAGGCTGTCGCCGATAAGAAAGACCTGCAAAACCAGCGGAATGTAAAGGGTAAAATATGAACGGTTGTCGGTGAACAGAGCGTCTTCATTATCCAATCTTGCGCTGCCGGTAATGAATCCCGGTTTTTCCGGGACGAATTTCAGTTCCAGTTTGACTTCTTCACCCGGCGCTGCGGAAAAACTGGTGGAAGCGACCCTCTCATCGCCGACGAAGAGACTGATGGGAATATTTTCCAGACTCTCGTTGGAATAATTTGCTATCTCCAATCCTGCAATCACCGGTATTCCCGGCTGGACTATTTCGGTTTTAAGTTGCAGCCTGGTGATAGCGGTATTTTTCTGGTAGTCCGGTCCGGTTTCGGTGTAGAAAATCCTGACATTTTCCGCTTTAATCTGATTTAATAATTCATTTTCAGGTTCGGAAAATTTATGGTAAAAGGGCGAGATTACATATAATTCGCGGTTGGGGAGATCGGATTCTCTGAAAGTCTGAATGATGTTGCTGAAAGAAGTTTCCCAATCCGGTCCGGCATCGAGGGAATTCAGTTCAAAGAGTTTTTTTCGGAGTTTTTCCGCATTATTTTCGGTAGGTTCGATCCTGAATTGTTCGCCGGTGAATGATGTCGTCAGCAGATTTATTTCATCACCGGGATTGAATACGGAAAGAAGTTCGACAGCGGTATTTCTTGCCGAGGCAAACAGCGATCCCTCCGGTGAGCGGGCTAGCGTCGGGAGGGAATTGTCTAACAATATCACCGCACATACGTTTGCACCGGGATTATCTCCGCCGCCAAGATGCCGGATTGCCGGTCTGGCGAAGGCTAAAGCTATACACGCTACCGCCAATACTCTCAATAACAGAAGTATCAGTTCCGCTATTTTCAGCCGCCTGAGTCGTTTATTCTCCAGCTTTTTGAGGAATTTCAGCGTGGAGAATTCCACCTCGCGGTGCCGCTGACGGCTGAAAAGATGTATCAGAATGGGAATAACCGCCGCGGCGACAGCTATCAATGCGCCGGCGTTTATGAAAATCAATCTCTGTCTCCATCGAAGAGCAGGGTTTCCACCATTCCCACCATAATATGCCCCACAGTGATGTGACCTTCCTGAATCCGCGGAGTATCGGTCGAAGGGATGTTGATGCTAATATCCGTCAAGGGACCGAGCAGTCCGGATTGTTTACCTAAGAAACCGATGATTTTCATTCCCTTATCTTTGGCAGTTTCAGCGGCTTTCACCAGATTCTTCGAGTTGCCGGAAGTGGAAAAGCATATCAGCACATCGCCTTCGTTGCCCAGAGCTTCTATCTGACGGGCGAATATAGTCTCAAAACCGAAATCGTTGGCACCTGCCGTAATAACGGAAGTATCGGTCGTCAAAGCTATGGCAGGCAAAGCGCGCCGGTTCCTCTCAGAGGACAGCCTGATTATAAATTCCGCCGCAAGATGCTGGCAATCGGCGGCGCTGCCTCCGTTACCGGCTAACAGGATTTTCTTCGGGGGATTGGATTTTATTGCGCCGGCAATTATTCCGGAAGCGGCAATTATCGATTCGGCGCACTTCTTTTCTATCTCTTTTTTAACCGCCGCTGAAGCGCGCAGACCTTTCGTCAACTGCTCTTTCAGAATATTTTCCGACCAATCAGTCATGTTTGCCGCCGTATATGAGATATGCGCCTACAATTATCAAGGCTATGGGGA
>JADHWD010000015.1 GCA_016783645.1 bacterium | reverse complement strand
CATACATAATAATAACAATGTCTTAGTGTCATGCGGGGACGCATGACACCACCAGGAACTGTGCTGGCAGGCGTCCCCGCCTGCCAGTAATCCGATTTTCATGCTTGGTGGCGCGCCACAGGCGCATGAGGGTTTAATCAGAATCTTAAATTTATCATTTTATTATCTCTTTTTCAAATTTAATTCATAGTTGAACAAAAAAAATGTCATCGCGGAATTTAACTTCTTAGAAACCCGCTTTATTGAAATAATTTAAATAATTATGTATATTTATTGTTCCGCCGCCGTAGCTCAGCCGGTAGAGCAATTGATTCGTAATTAATAGGTCAGCGGTTCGATTCCGCTCGGCGGCTCTTATTATAAATGCTTAACCCGCCTTGGCGGCGCTGATTAACATGACAACAAAGACTTTAGACTTTGGACTTTAGACTCAAGACTCAACAGTCTGTCCGAAAATACCATAATGTCATTCCGGAATCAGCCGTACGGCTGATATCCGGAATCCACTGTTATTTAAAAACTTAAATTGGATACGATTCCTCACTTCGTTCAGAATGACGAATTGCCGGACAGACTGTTGAACCTAAAGCCCTGAGCCCAAAACCTAAAGTCAAATATCACAAATCAGATATCTTCGGCTATTTCTCTTCTCCGTGAATCATAGGGACGAATCTCACAGGAATCAAATCTTTGCGCTTGATTCCTTCCTCATCTTTAGTGTATAATCTAAGTTCTTGGAAATATGATCCTTCCGGCACCACTAACCTGCCTCCGATTTTCAACTGGTCAAGCAGCGCCTGCGGGACTTTAGGTGGAGCGGCGGTGATGAGGATACAATCGAAAGGCGCATATTCCTCCCAGCCTATATAGCCGTCGCCGGTCTTGACTTCGATATTATCATATCCCGTCTTCTTCAAGCATTCAGCGGCGGACTGCGCTAACTCCGGGACAATTTCGATCGAATAGACTTTACGGCACAGCATAGATAAAACCGCCGCCTGGTAACCCGAACCCGTGCCGATCTCTAACACAACATCTTCCTTTTCCGGCGCGGCGGCCTGAGTCATCAGCGCCACGATATAGGGCTGGGAAATAGTCTGGTCATAGCCGATGGGCAGGGGATGGTCGCTATAAGCGGAGGAGATATACTTCTCCGGTACAAACAGATGGCGGGGGACTTGAGACATCGCTTCAAGGACTCCGGGATGAGTGATATCCCGCCGCATCAACTGTTCCCGCACCATCTTTTCACGCTCCAATGCAAAATCCCTCTTTCCCTCGGATTTTTCACCATTAGCGCAGGACATAAAAATCATAGTCAATATGGATATTATTAACAACAAGAAAAGTTTACAAGTTTACAAGTTGGCAAGTCTACAAGTTATTTATGTGCTGTCGACCCTCTGCGGTCGACAGCATTTCCTTAAAATACAAATGATTGGTGTCGACTGCGGAGAGTCGACACCACATATTAAAAAGTTGGCAAGTTTACAAGTTACCTCTCGTTCCCACGCTCCCGCGTGGGAATGCATATCAGCGCTTGACAGCCAGTTTTCTCGAAACCGGGGGGATTTATTTTAACCGCCGGGTTACGCCCTTGAACGGGCTTGAAACCCGGCGGAAACGGATTCAGATGTTTATCTGTAGGGGCAGACCTTGCGTCTGCCCTGCATTCCATGGTTTCGCAGAAACCGGACTGCCATGACTTTCACACTTTTACACTTTCACACTCAAAATCACAAATTTATAATGAACGAATTTAAATATTGCGAATATTTTGTAGGGGCGGGGTTTCCCCGCCCTGATTATAATCGGACAATTATAGGGCGCGGAGACCGCGCCCCTACAATAAATGCAATTGATTTATTTCGTTTATTATAAAATCAAATATCAAATATCAACTTTTAATTCCCTTAAGTTCCACCAGTCTGTTTCTCACCAATGAGCCTGGCACACACCCTGATATGCGGTTTTTCACCATTCCCACTAATCCATTGAGTGGGATTTCATCACAATTCCCGTTTTCGTTATACAGCCTGCTGATGGTTTCATCTACGATCCGCTCATCTTTGATTTCCTTAATATCCTTTAGTATGCCTGCCCAATCGGCTTTCCCGTCCGCCTTCGATAATAACAGCGTGACTGTTTCTTTAACTAATGACTTCTCGCCGGTTAATTTCAGGAGTTGAAGGATTTCTTCCCGGCTGAAACTTCTGCCCGTCTTTTTCTGATAATAAGGAACTAACTGATTGATGATCTGCGCGAATAATCCAGCGCTTTCCGGGTAAATTTTAACAGCTTTTTCTAATTCATTCAGGAAAGGAGAATGCATCAGGTTTTCCGTTACTTGATCGGATACGCCCAACTCCCGCAGATTATCCGCTCTCACCCAGGGCGGTAAAGGTATCACTGCGGAAGCCCTGGCTATCATCTCATCAGTGACCGCAGTGGGCGGAGAATCGGTGTCAGGATACATTCTATCAGGACCGGGCAGAATCCGTTCAAAATCGGATAAGCCGTCAAGACGGTACTGCCGGGTTTCATTTATCACACCTAACGCAGTCTCCTGGACGCGGATCACAATTTCCTGCAGCGCCGTTTCAACATCTTCCGCTGGTCCCATAGTTATCACCGCTAAGTCTTTTTCGCCGCAGCCGGTCATTTCCCGTAAAAAAGTACTGTACCCATAACCGATGTAGAATTCATCGCCCGGGTCGGTATGCAGAATATTTGGCATCTGATCCAGACAGGCGATGACTCTCACCCGGGCGCCCACTTCCGAAGCGAAGTTCCATTTGGGATTGAGGCGGTAAGACATCAATCCGGCTAAACCCGGAAAAACCACCGCTTTTAATTTATAGTTATCTTTCATCCTTGGCCCTATAAAAGGATGAGACAATATCATATCGCTTGAGGTGAGGTCGATGAACCGGTATTGGAAATCTTCCGCTTTATAAAAACCGCGTCTATGGACTTCATCCCGCAGTTCTATCAGCGATTTTTGACGCATCGCTTCAAAACCGGTCAGACGGGGAATATATCCCAGGCGGGGGACGCCTTTTATTTCCACTCTTGTACTGCCGGTGATAGACACATTGACATCCTGCCTCACCGCGCCTGCGCCTCTACGCACTTTGCCGGTCAGCCGTAACAGCGTGCCGATGATATTCCCCACCTCCGCCGCTTCCAAAGGATCGAGCATATCCGGCTTAGTCACCACTTCTATCAGCGGCATCGACAGCCGGCCGGTGGTGAAAGTTATACGGTGTCCGATATCGGATACTTCGCGGCAGGCGTCCTCTTCCAAAGCCAATTGGTATATACCGATCTTTCTGCCTTTATAAGGTATCCAGCCTTCGACACCTACGATGGTGGTGCGCTGAAAACCGGTAGGGATACTGCCGTCCAGATACTGTTTGCGGGTGATATGAATCTCGCCCACGATATTGCAGTTCAAAGACAGGGCGATTTCAATCGCGATATCCAACGCCTGGAGATTAATAGGAAAGGGCGGAGTGTCGTCCATCTCATAAGTGCAGACCGATTCTTTATTCAGGCGGTATATCACCTCCTTCTTGGTCTTAAACTCCATCAATGCACAGCCGTCATATTCGCCCAGCTCGGACAGAGTGGGGCGCATATGGCGCAGCACTTCAGCCTGATACTCATGGGAATATTTACCCGCCGGACAGCGGCAGAAAAGTTTCTTCTCGGTGAATATCTGATGATGAATCTCCAAACCGCAACGGAATCCCATAGCCCGGAAATCGACATCCTCTAACCCCCCGGTTCTATTGAAAATGTAGCGTCTTTTCATTCAGTCAGTTTTAGAGTTGTCGGTTTTTTTGGGTTGCGATTGTTGATTATTATTCGGCGATGCGGCGGGTGGTGGATCCTTAGGCCTTTCTGAGGATGGCGGTTTAAATCGTCCACCTTTTTTTATATACCCTTCTTTCAATGGTATTATCTTTTCCATAATATTTCTCCTTACTTATCGGTACTTCGTTGTTTCGTATGGGTAAATATTTAAATTCATAAAGAGACTCTACCGCGTCATTCCGGCTTGTCCGGAATCGGCTCCGTAATCCAAAGCGATTCCCGGCGCGTCCGCTATATGCGGACTTGCGGGAATGACGGTATGGGGAAAGTTTAAAAGAAGAGCTGAGCATACTGTGCATCCAACATTACATTTACCCACATGATTCAGCGAAGAACCAATAAAAGCTTTATTGTCAAGTCTGATATGCTCATAGATTAATAGTCCTCTATTTAGCCGTAGAAGTGATTTTATCCACAATTCTTTCAAATTCCTCTTTAAAAAGATGTTTCCCGCGGGATGTATAGCCGGCTATCTCCAGCCTCGATTCATTATCTCCGCTATGCAGAACAATCCATATTCTTTTAGGTGTGATATAGAAGGCTAAGAATACACCCAGCGTCATCATAATCAGTCCCGCCCATATCACCGGCACCCCCAGGCTCTTCTTTATCTGCAGAATCGTGCTGAAAACCGTTTCCGCCCGGGGATTGATTAAATCCAAAACCCGGAAACTGTAATCGTTCTGTGAAGAACTATGCGCCGCCGGATGTTCCAGAAAACACCATTGATGATATCTTTCTTCACCGTTCCGGAAGACTTTCACCTCCACCGCCGGATTGCGCAGGTTATCCGACTGAGAAATCACTCCTTGAGGAGTGATACGGAAATCGGGGATGAAATTGACGACCTTGAAAGAATCGCCGTTAGGGAGGGGGTAAGTACTGTCAAACGCAGCCTTCAAGGTGTCAATCTTAGATTTTCCGGATGACGGCTTAATCACAATCACCGCGCTGTCCGCTTCAGCTTTGACCTGAGGATTCCTGGTGTTGAAACTGCTTTGATAAAAACGGAATCCTTTATATCTGAGCGGTTTATTCACTTCAATCTCTTTGGTGAACAAAGATTCGCCATTCTCTACCACAGTGAGAGTGGAAATATAATCTTTGATATTACCCCGGTCGCGCTCGATATTGAACTTATTTTTCAAGCGTGAACCGTTGATTTCTTTATAATAATTTGAGTCTTGGGCGAAGAATTCCAGCAGGAATTTATCATCTTTAAGCCGCTTTTTAATCCGGCCGAATCTTTCATCATCCACCAACACCCACTGCCCGGCGCCTAAAGGATGATACTCGATTCTGAAGTCTTCTACCTTGATTTTAAAATCGAAGGCTTCATTTTCGATGAATTCTCCGGGATAAGCTTCACCGAAAGATTCAAAACCGGCTATACCAACAATCAGGCCGCCGATGACTAACAACAGCATTCCCAAATGCGTGAACAGCGGTCCCAGGTAACCCAGCCTGCCTTTTACCGCGCTGAATAAAATCCGATCCCCAGCTTCTTTCCGCCGGATATGGTAACCTTTGATCTGTCTTTCCAGCCCGTCCGCCGTTTCATTCCCGATGAGTAATTCATCCCGGTTCTCTAATGCGCGGAATTCTTCTCCGCCGTTCTTGAATTCATAAGAAAACAGGCGGTTGAACGCTTTAGGAGCCTGGTCGATTATACACAATGTCAGGCTTACTGACAGCAGTCCCAATAAAATAGTGTACCACCAGGAGCGGTAAGGATTCTGCAGTCCCATAACCTGCATAATATCGAACACCGCGCCGTATTTTTCGGAATAGACTTCCTTCCAATCGGGAATATTTGTATTGACGGGGAAAAATTCGAGAAGGAACATGGAAATCAAGGAAACCGCCGCTATTATCACCAGCATCCACACCGCGAATTTCATCGATTTTAAAAAAATGCGAAGGTTGAACCGATCTGATTTCGTCAGGGACACTTCCTTATTTTTAAATAGGACTAAATACAATCCATTCTGTCCGGGAATGTCATTGCGAAAGGCTGAAAGCCTTGTGGCAATCTCTCTAATTGATTATTAATAAGAGAGATTGCTTCGCTTCGCTCGCAATGACAAAAGGTGTTCTTTATATTCTCGGACAAACTGAATTAGATTCGAACTTGCTACTTGCTACTTGTAACTTGTAACTATTTCACGCTATATACAAATTTTCATTATTGATAATTTCAATCACCCTGTCCGGTGTCAGATATCGAATAGACAATCCTTGCTGAATGCGCTTGCGGATCATAGTGGATGATATCTCCATCAAAGGGATCTCCACTTTTATAATATTTTTCGGCAGATCAGCGGACGAACTCGATGAGTCGAATCCAGGCCGGTTAAACACCACTAATTCCGTTAATTTGATGATTTCAAACGGGCTCTTCCATAATTTAAAATCAGCCGCGGTATCTGCGCCTATCAATAATAATAATCTGTCATCATCTCTTAGCTTGTATTTAATCTCTTTCAGTGTATCGGCCATGAAAGAAAGGCCGCCGCGGCGGATTTCAATATCGTTGACAGTGAAATCAGGATTGCCTTCTATAGCCGCCGCTGTCATTTTCAATCTAATATTATCCGGGGCTGGGATATGATTCAATTTCAAGGGATTGCGGCTGGCGGGTATCATCATCACTTCATCCAATTTCAGCGCCGTCCGGGAAAACTCTGCGGCAGTCAGATGACCGTAATGGGGCGGGTCAAAAGTCGCTCCGAAAATCCCTATCCGCCGGCCCATTCTATTCTGACTCCTCCCGCTCCGCTTCCGCTTCGATTTCAGCCATATCACTCAAATTGAACACTGCGGTTTCAGCTTCCCGGCTTTTAGGATATTTTTCAATCAATTTGCGATAGACTTCCTCCGCTTCCGAAAACCGCTTCATCCGTTGATAAGAATCACCTTTGAACAGCAGAGCTCTGGGCGCAAACTCGGTATCATAATAGAAATCCAGCACTTCATCCATATAGATGACCACGGAGGGATAGTCTTTCATTTTGAAATACAATTCTCCGCTCTTGAAGGTTTTCCTCGCTAATTTAGCGCGGGATTTATGGATCTTGTCTAATACTTCCGGTAACAAAGGCGAATCTGGATAATCTTCGGTGAAACGCTGAAACTGCTCAATCGCCTGGTAAGTATATTCCTGGTCAAGCGGATATTTCGGCGATAATTCGTAATAACACATCCCTATCTTGTATCGAGCGTCGTCCACCAGCGGACTATAGGGGAAATGATTTGACAGCCGTTCGTATTCGGCGGCGGCGAGCAGATATTCCTTCATCTTGAAATGCGATTCCGCCAGGTAATACTGGGCGGAATCGATGATGGCGCTGCCGGAATAATTGAAGGTGACAAGCGTCAATTGGTCGACCGCATTCAAGTATTTCCCCCGGTCAAATTCCTTAAGCGCGCGGTGAAAAGCCTCTTCCGCGGTGAGATCCTCCTTCGATACCTTAGAACCGCAGGAAATCACAGAAAGAAGGACTATACTAAAAAATAATACAGAAATAATTTGTTTGATCATCGTGATTCAATTTTTATTTGCTTCTTATGGAATACAGCATGAAAGTGACGCCTCCGGCGGCAAGGGTCACCGCTATCGGCTTCAAATAGGGGATTGATTTTTTCGGAGAATCTGCATTATCCTCCGTTTCGGCGCAAAATGTCTCAAGCCAAACCGGTTTCCGAAGTGGTGAAAATCCCGGTTTAATCTTCTGATAAACCGCCGGACTCAGTGTGAACTGCAGTAATAATAACAGAGTTATGATTTTTTTCATTTACTTTGAAAATAGGGTTTAGGGTTTAGGGTTTAGGGTTTAGTTCATTGTGGTGTCGACTCTCCGCAGTCGACACCATTCGACTGTGTCGTCAGGCGTCCCCGCCTGACAGAACCCCGATTTTCATTCTAAGTTGTGCCGCCCCGGCGGCATGAGGGTTTACCTTGAAAATAGGGTTTAGTACCTTTATTCTGATTTTCTTGCTTTTTCTGGCAGAAAATCGTGTATCAAGATATTTTTTAAAAGTTTCGAGCTGCGAGTTTCGAGCTGCAAGTCAAAAACTGTCAGTTTCGGATTTCTAATTTCGAGCTTCGGATTTTGTACTTTTTGTTTTTACTAAAGTCCAAAGTCTAAAGTCATGAGCCTTTTTGGGTTCCGGCTCGTCCGGGTTATGGTTTATGGTTTAGGGTTTATGGTTTAGGGTTTATGGTTTAGGGTTTAGGGTTTAGGGTTTAGGGTTTAGGGTTTAGTTCATTGTGGTGTCGACTCTCCGCAGTCGACACCATACGACTGTGTTGTCAGGCGTCCCCGCCTGACAGAACCCCGATTTTCATGCTAAGTTGTGCCGCCCCGGCGGCATGAGGGTTTATCCTGAAAATAGGGTTAAGGGTCAGGGGTGAAGGGTAAAGAAAAAATATTCGGTTATCAAGTTTATTCAGGAAATAGTATCATTATGAAAAAATCTAAAAAATCCCCCCTTCCCCCCTTTGAAAAAGGGGGATTAAGGGGGATTTCTTGAAAAAATTAAAACCTTTTAGCCTCATACAAAAGCATGAAAACACATCTGGTAAGGGCGAAGCATTTTCACCAGCATGTTCAAATATTTCATCATTTCTCTGAAAATGCTTCGCCCCTACAGATATAGGCTTACCCTTTGAGGATTTTTGCAAGTAACTCCTTTGAAAATACGATTATTTTCAGTTACTTGAGAAACAAATCTTGCTGAACTAACTGGATAACCGATAAAAATATTGTCATTCCAGCGAAGGCGGGAATCCAGCAGAGATGACCCCTTAATTATTGCGTCAGGTCTTGCTTGCGGAAACGCAAGTGTGACCAGACGCTGCCAGGTCACATCCCGTTAAACCGGGACAAGACCTGGCAGAACAATAATTATTGTAGGGGCTGCCCTTGCGGCAGCCCTTCCCCGAAGGGGAAAAACATTAATAGCCGTAGGTGAAACCTACGGAAGTAGAACATCAATCCTGACGACCCTGAAGGGGTCGTACTATTTTCATGCTTCGGGGTGCGCCGCAGGCGCATGAGGGTTTATTAGAACCGCTGATGACGCTGATAAAAGAATGATGACACTGATATTATAATCAGCGGAATCAGCGTAGATCAGTTTTTATCAGCGGTTCGAAAAGAAAAAGACATTCTGAAAATATTGACAATTTTTTGTCGATGTCGCAGCGGAAAGCGCCTAATGTAAACCCTCATACGCCTGCGGTGCACAACTTAGTATGAAAATAGTCTTAGGGGCGACCGCAAGGGTCGCCCCTACAACCTGATATTTGAGTGGTGTCGACTGCGGAGAGTCGACACCACAATAATATGTCGGGATTGAGACAATCCCGACTCCACAAGATGACTTGTAACTTGCAGCTTCTAACTCGCATATCAAATATCACATATCTAATATCATCGTCAAAGTTTAATATACATGGAGATTGAATGGAGCGTATTTTCGTCCGGGAGAATTGAAAATCCGTAGTCGATGACGAAATCTCTTTGACTCAATTCATCCTCCAAAGCCCGGAATTCGTTCAAATCCAACAATCCCACTCCTATTGTGAATGCGTCTTTCTGCCCGTTCTCACGGTAATATCCGCCTCGTAAAGATAGATGTTTCAACATTACGATTTCAGCTGCTGCATGCGGTTCTAAGAAAGCGTCTTCGCCTTCCTCGGATAAATTCCGCAGTCCCAGATACCATTTCATAAAGTGAGGCATTTCCCAGGAAATACCGGCGTTGATAGAATCTTTGATGAGCCGTTTAACCGGGTGAAACACCTGGCTGTACTTTTCCGGGAGGATGCTGTAAAATACTCCCACATTCAGTTTTCCCGGTTTTAACAGCACTCCGTAGGAATATCCCACACGGTCTATTTCCTGGTCAATCATGAACAATCTGGCGGACACTCCCACCGCTACCCGCTTATCCAAATCCAATTGCAGAAATATTCTGTTGTAATAGCTGTCGAATATGGGATAATAACCGAAGAATTTTTTAGCTTCCAGTCCGGGAGGGTATTGTTCGCTGAATACGGCGCCGATATTCACTAAGCGGTAGGATATTGCGAATCCTTTGACAAAAAGGGCGGCGGGGATCAGCGCCCGGTCTTCATCCGAAATATCATCTTCATTGTTATTTTTCCATAGTTCCGCACCGGCGGCGGCGGCGCCTATCGGATTGAGGTATATATCCAGTTTAATGCGTGATGGATTTTTATACTGGCTGAAACAGGCGGGATTTTCCGGCATATCGCTGATATTGCCCATCATAGTAGAGGGATTCGACAGCGAAATACTACGCGCTTGCGAACAGGATAAAGTCATGAACCGGTCTTTAGCGAGTCCGTCGTCATGGTAAATGAAAAATAAAATGATGAACAACGCCGAAATTATTAATCTCCGCGCCTTCTTTCCGGGAATAAAACTCAATGTGGTCGTAATCAAGGATAAGATGAGGACTGTGCGGGCGAAAACATCTCCATGCTTATTATAGCATGTATCTTCATTATATAAAGGCAGTTCGGCGGTTAAAACCGCTTCTTTCAGCAATCCGGATTTTACGATGAATCTGCCGTAACCATCAGAGATATAAGAAATACCGGTATTAGCGGCGCGGACTATACTGCGCCTCGATTCCACTGCCCGGAAACGGGTTAGAAGCGCATGCTGGTACGGTTCAGCCGTTTTGCCGTACCAGCCGTCATTGGTGATATTGACGAAGAAGCCAGCTCCGGCGGCGGTGTATTTCCGGCCCATCTCCGGGAAAATCGATTCAAAACAGATCATTGCGCCGAAGGAAGCTTCTCCCAGATTAAAAATATGATAATCTTCCCCAGGGGTGAATTCCGCCTGCCCTAAATTCAGTTTCCCCAGCGCCGGAAAATAGCGCTGAAAAGGCACCCGCTCGCCGAAAGGGACAGGATGAATTTTATCGTATTGCTCTAATTCCCGCGAATCAGGTCTTATCAAGAAAGCCGAGTTATGCCGGTATTCTTTTCCTCCTTCATCGAGATAATCACCAAGCGCGCCGGTGAATATCGGAATATTCAGACTGTCAGACAGATTGAATAAAAATCTCTGAGATCTAACCTGGTATCGCAGGTTCGACGGCACCGCTGTCTCAGGCCATACCGCCATCTGAACATCATTCAGTTCCGAAGTAAGCCGTCCATATACATCGAGGCTGTAATTGAGTCCCATCGACCATTTATCCGCCGGATCGATGTTCCCCTGCACCAATCCAACCTTAATACTGCCGCTGACAGCGGGCGGATTCCGCAGGATCGCGCTTCCGTAAATGAATGGAAACAACAGCCATAATCCTAAAACGACCGCCGGGATGATCTTTCTGTTCGCAGATAAGATAAACGCTAATATCGCGCCGGAAGCGGAAATCCAAAAGCTTAATCCCCAGATACCGGTCACTGATACTATTTGCATGACCGGCAGATAATCCGCCTGCGTTAAAGGAGTGATATTCCAGGGAAAACCAATTTCGCCTAAAGAACGAAGATATTCCACTGTGGTCCAGATGAAGGGAACTGATATATAACCATAATCTCTGAACCTTCGGAACAACAGGTACTGCGGAATAGCGAAAATAATCCCGAAGATGCTTATGATCAGCGTCAGACCGATGTAAGAAGAAATCCCCAACAAGACAGTCGTGCCGCTGTTGAAGGCGATAAAATACAGGGAGAGCAGATTGAATATCAGCGCGAAAGTGAGTCCGATACGGACAGCTTCAGCGATGGAAGCGGCTTTGCGCAGACTGATGAACAGCGGCATTAGGGCAGCTAAAGCGATGAATCCAAACGGAGAAGGCGGCATCGCCAGCGATAATAGAACCCCTGACAGCGCCGGTAATAAAAAAGCCCTGCTTTTCAAAGAACTTATCAATCCGCCGCCCGTGGTTCCTCCAGCACAATCTCCCGCTTCTCCTTGGCGCTCTGGTATAACATCTCGACTACTTTCAACACATACAAAGCTTCGGAACCGGAGGAATGAGGCGGATGATTATGGCGCACCGATTCAATGAAATGCTTTATCTCATTCTCAAATGAGCGATGATACAATTCCAATGGGGTGTATTGCTTGCCGGGAGTAAGCTCCATCATATGACCGTGCAGATCCCTATGTATTATCAAGGGATTCAGCCAGGCGGTGCCCCGCTCGCCATGAAAAATTGTATAGGCGATGCTCTTCTGGGTAGGGATACTCCACCCTACGCTCAATGTGATCAGCTTCCCGTCAGCGATTCGGATATAAGCGGAAGCCGCATCTTCGACTTTCTTCTTCAAAACATCTTTGAAGGTGAATCCATGCACTGACCGGATTTTAGGACAGCCGGTTAGCCAGAGGCATAAATCGATCATCTGTATCCCTAAATCCATCAGCACACCGCCCCCGGAAAAGCGGGAATCGAACACCCAGCTTGGCCGGGAAAATATCTCCCGCTTCTCCATCCAGCCGCTGCGAACATAAAATATTTTCCCCAGTTCACCTTTGGAAATGAAGTTTTGCAGGATGAGCGAGTCGGGCCTGAATCGATGGTTCATAGCGGTCATTAAAAATCTGCCCGCTTTCTCCGCCGCTTTCACCATCCGCTCCGCTTCCGATGAAGTCCGGGCTATAGGTTTCTCCACTAAAACATGCTTGCCGGCGGATAAAGCCGCCAGGGTCAAAGACATATGGCTGTTTGTGGGAGTGCATATTAGCACAGCATCGATTTCGGGATCGGCGAACACTTCATCAGCGTGAAGACAGCATTTTGGGATATTATATTTCTCGCACAGCACCCTGACCTTATTGCTGTCTATATCGCAAATCGCGGTGACTTCGGTGTCTTCCAGTTTGGAGAGGATAGGCAGATGCTGAAGCTGTACTATCCCTCCCGCTCCGATGATTCCAACTTTGATTGACATTTGATAGAAATGACTTTGGACTTTAAGAATACTGTCTTTTAAGGTTATTTACATTCTCAATTGGTAGGTCGGGGGCTTGTCCCCCGACATATTGTGCGGGGGGATAAACCCCCCGCCTACCAATACAGATCTTCATCTGGAAACAACCTATTTGGTCAGTATATTTAGGCTTTAGGCTTCATAGTCTATCCGAGAATACCAAATGTCATTCTGAATCCGCTAAAGGCGGATGAAGAATCGGTTGATATTTAAAAACTTAATTCGGATGCGATTCTTCACTTCGTTCAGAATGACAAATTGTCGGTTAGACTGACGAGACTTGAGACTTTGATTCGCAGTATCAAGGGCGGCCGCGAGGGCCGCCCCTGCAATAATTATTGTTCTGCCAGGTCTTGTCCCGGTTTAACGGGATGTGACCTGGCAGCGTCAGGTCACACTTGCGTTTCCGCAAGCAAGACCTGACGCAACAATTAAGGGGTCATCCCTACTGGATTCCCGCCTGCGCGGGAATGACGGTGTTTTTTCTTTACCCTTTACCCTATTTTTAGAGTTATGACATTCTCGGACAACCTGTCAAGTCTCAGGGTTTTAGGGCAGCCAAGTATCTCCGAAAAAGGTAAGGGCGAAGCATTTTCCGGGATATAGTGGATTATACGATTGTATTGGTGAAAATGCTTCGCCCCTACAAGAACATATCGAAAATACTGGCAGGTCACACCCGCTTGAAGCGCGCAAGACCTGCCGGAACATGGTACTAGACCCTAAACCCTAGACCCTAAACCCTATTTTCAATATAAAGCGATACTAAGTAGTTCTTCGCAGTTTAATATGATCCAGGTAGCTTTGCAGGATAATTGCGGCGGCGCTGCGGTCTATCCGGCCTTTATCCCGGCTGGACTTCACGCCTGCCTGCTTCAAAAGGCTGTCCGCAGTGTAACTGCTGAACCGTTCATCCCATCTCACTATATCAATATCCAACTCTTTCAACTTATCGATGAATACATCGACCTCCGCCGCCATTACACCCTTAATACCCTTCAAATTCAAAGGGTATCCCACGATAACTTTGTTCACACTATGCTCTTCGAGCAATTCCTTTATCTTGAATACAGTCTTGCGGTTGTTGTCGATAGTGATTAGGGGTGTAGCGAGGATGCCTTCGGGATCGGATAATGCGGCGCCGATCCGCACCGTGCCATAATCCAATCCTAAAAATCTTCCCGAAGTGTTGTTTTTTTTCGCGATATTTAAGCCTTTACTTTGAAAATAGGGTTTAGGGGCTGGGGTTTAGGGTTTAGTTCAATGTGGTGTCGACTCTCCGCAGTCGACACCATACATAATAAATACAATACCTTAGTGTCATGTAGGGACGCATGACGCCACTCAAATATCCTGTGATGTAGAAGCGGCCCTTGCGGCCGCCATTCCCCGAAGGGGAAAAACATGAATAGCCGTAGGTGAAACCTACGGAAGTAGAACATTAATCCTGACGACCCTGAAGGGGTCGAACTATTTTCATGCTAAGTTGTCAGCCGTACGGCTGATGAGGGGTTTACTTTGAAAATAGGGTAAAGGGTCAAGAAAAGACTAACTAAAAACACCGTCAACTGTCCACTGTCGACCGATGTATCAAACCGAAGAATCCGCCGTATCTCCTACAGTGACAGTATCCACTCTATCCACCTTAACCACACCTTTGACTCCCCTGATGGTGCGGATAATCTTGACAAGATGATTTAGGTTATGCACTTCCATAGTCAAATCACCCAGCGCCATAGAATCGGCGATTTTCATATCGAGCGCGACAATATTGACATCGAGAGAAGCGAATGAATCGGTGATATCTCTCAATAATTTACGCCGGTCGACAGCTAATATTTTAATGCGTGTGTGGAAATTGGTGTCCCGGTCCACATCCCATTCAACTGCGATATTCCGCTCCGGGTTTCCCAGCAGAGATTCTATATTAGGACAATCGGTGCGGTGGATAGTGATGCCTTTGCCGACGGTGATGAAGCCGGTGATTTTATCGCCGGGAAGCGGCCGGCAGCAACGGGCGAAATTTATCATAGCGTTATCCAGCCCGTGAATACGAATACCCTTGGAATCCCGCTTCAGGCGCTTGCGGATCCGGTCGAGAAAACTTTCGTTGGACAAAAGATCCGAGTCTTTAGGCACCAGCTTCCTGATCACATTCTGGGCGGGGATATCGCCCGCTCCCACGGCGGCGTACATCTGATCCGTTTCGTTATATCCGAATGAGGAGGCGACTTCAATCATCTCATCGTCACTCGGCTTTAATTTCAAGCGGTCAAGTTCCCTATCGATCAGTTCCTTTCCCAGTTTGACGCTCTGGTCGAACTGGGATTCCTTGAAATATTTCTTGATGCGGTTGCGCGCTTTGGGAGTGCGGATGAACTTTAACCAGTCGAGAGAGGGTTTCTGATTGGCGGATGTGATAACCTCCACCGTATCGCCGGAGTAGAGTTTGGAATTCAAAGGCACTATTTTGCCGTTCACTTTGGCGCCGATGGTGTGAAGTCCTATATCCGAATGGACGGAGAAGGCGAAATCGATGGGTGTGGCGTTGCGGGGCAGAGTTATCAATCTGCCTTTCGGTGTGAACAGGAAAATTTCATCCTGGAACAGATTGATACGGAGATTTTCCATGAATTCAGCGGAGGTGGTGGTCTCCATCTGCCAATCGAGCAATTGTCTGAGCCATCGTGCGTGAGCGTCTATTTCACTTTGCGCCGCCTTGCCCTCTTTGTAATGCCAATGAGCGGCGATGCCGATTTCAGCGGTCCTATCCATCTCCTCTGTCCGTATCTGCACCTCCAATATCTGCCCCCTGGGGCCCACTATCTTGGTATGCAGAGACCGGTACATGTTGGATTTGGGAACTGCGATATAGTCGGTGAATCGTTCATGAACCGGAGTGAATAGCGAATGAACTACTCCTAAAGCGAAATAGCTATCTTCTACACGGTCGACTACCACTCTGACTGCAAGCAGGTCAAGAATCTCCTCAAATTCCTTATTCCGCCTCTTCATCTTGTTATAAATGCTGTAGAAATGTTTCACCCTGCCGAATACTTTTGCGTTGAGGTTCAACCGCTGAAGTTCCTTCCGGATAGGTTCGACCACTTTCTGCAGGTATTCTTCCCGCTCTTCCCGTTTCTGCTGGACTTTCTTTACAATCTCCTTATAAGCCTGATAATCCAGCACCCGCAGGGACAAATCTTCCAGTTCCCATTTGATGCGGGCGATTCCAAAACGGTGAGCGAGGGGAGCGTAGACATCGAGAGTCTCTCGCGCAATCCGCTCCCGGGTCTTCTTAGGAAGGTGTTCGATGGTGCGCATATTGTGCAGACGGTCGGCGAATTTAATAAGTATGACGCGCAGATCTTCGCTCATGGACAACAGCATCTTCCGGAAATTCTCCGCCTGCCGCACCTCCTGACTCTCAAACCGCAGTTCCGAAATCTTGGTGACGCCGTTCACTAATGAAGCCACTTCTTCGCCGAACTTCTCTCTAATCTCATTTAAATCAATATTTGTATCTTCCGCCACATCATGCAGAAAACCGGCGATGATAGTGATATAATCCAGCCGAAGGTCCGCTAATATTTTCGCCACTTCCAGGCAGTGTGTGATATAAGGCTCGCCGCTCTTGCGCAACTGGTTCTTGTGAGCTTCAAAGGCGAATTCCACCGCCCGTTCCAATGCCTCCACATCCGCGCCGGGATTATAGGAAACCACCTGATTCACAACTTCTATATATTTCTGCCAATACCGTTTATCCATCACATCACCGGTAAATAAGAGGCATAACTTTGAAAATTGGGTTTAGGGGTTTAGGGTTTAGGATTCAATTCAATGTGGTGTCGACTCTCTGAAGTCGATATCATATATAATAATAACAATACCTTAGTGTTATGCGGGGACGCATGACACCACCAGGAACTGTGCTGGCAGGCGTCCCCGCCTGCCAGTAATCCGATTTTCATGCTTCGCGGCGCGCCGCCGGCGCATAAGGTTTATCTTGAAAATAGGGTTTAGTTCATTGTGGTGTCGACTCTACGCAGTCGACACCATACATAATATAAACAATATCTTAGTGTCATGCGGGGACGCATGACACCACCAGGAACTGTGCTGGCAGGCGTCCCCGCCTGCCAGTAATCCGATTTTCATGCTTCGCGGCGCGCCGCAGGCGCATAAGGTTTACTTTGAAAATAGCAACAGGGCAGATTCTTAACCCGCCTGTTGTATGCATTCCCACGCTAGAGCGTGGGAACGAGATGGAAAGTCCAAACAGTCTGTCCGAGAATGTCATTGCGAAAGGCTGAAAGCCTTGTGGCAATCTCTCTAATTGATTATTAATAAGAGAGACTGCTTCGCTTCGCTCGCAATGACAATAGGCGTTTTTGCTATTTTCGGACAGCCTGCAAAGTAACTATTTCCCCGCTATTTTGCTCCGTTTAAGCAACAGAAAGCGCTGCATTAAAACGGCTGAGCGTCATCATCGCCCATCCCGATTTCCGCAGGAGATACCGGCTCCGCGGCTTGGAAAGTCGTCAGATTTTCAAATCCGGCGTATTCCCGGTTGAAGATTAAATCGACGACGCCGGTGGGACCGTTGCGCTGTTTAGCGACTATCAATTCGGCTTTCCGCCTCTCCTCTTCGGGAATATCATCACTCGCCGCTTTGTACTGCGCGGGCCGCCAGATGAACATCACCATATCCGCATCCTGCTCGATAGCGCCGGAATCTCTTAAATCGGCTAACTGAGGCTTCTTATCGCCGCCGCGGGTTTCCACCGCGCGGGACAGCTGGGACATCGCCACCACCGGCACATTCAATTCCTTCGCTAAGCTTTTCAGTGAGCGTGAAATCGCCGCCACCGCCTGCTGCTGGCTTTCAGCCTCCGGCGGCGGGGTCATTATCTGCAGGTAATCGAGGAAGACCGCTCCTATCCCCTTCTCCATAGCTAATCTTCGGGAGCGGGCGCGCAGTTCCAACACTGATAAATTGGCGCTGTCGTCAATATACATCGGCAGTTCCGCCAGTTCGCCGGCGGCGATAGAAAGCCTGCTCCAATCCGTATCCTTCAACCGGCCGGTGCGCACCTTGTGAGAATCTATCCTTGTATGAGCACAAAGCATTCGGTAAGCGAGCATTTGAGCGTTCATCTCCAGCGAGAAGAAAGCCACCGGCAGGCGGCTTTCACGGGCGATATGATGAGCGATATTGAGGGCTAAAGCGGTTTTACCCATTGAAGGGCGGGCGGCGATTACGATGAATTCCGATTTCTGAAATCCCGAAGAGAGTTCATCAAGTTCGTTGAAACCGGTGGCTAATCCGGTGACAACACCTTTGCGCCGATGGAATTCCTCCAGCATTTCGAAAGTGTCGTGAATGACAGGCTCCATGGATCTGAAACCGCGGGCTTGACGGCCGCTGGTGATTTCAAACAGACTTTCCTGCGCCCGGTCTAACAGTTCGCCCGCCGAGGTCTGAGCCCGGTAGCATTCATCGATGATATCGGTGCTGGAGCTGATCAATCTGCGCAGAACCGATTTGTCCTTCATTATATTGGCGTAGTACTCGACGCTGGCGGGCGAAGAAACTCCGTCAACTAACTCGGCGAGATAATACTCGCCGCCTATGTCTTCGAGCTGTTTCCCGTTCCGCAAAACTTCCGCCACAGTGACCACATCCACCGGCTCATTGTTGGTGAATAATTTGATCATGGCTTGGAAGATCATCTTATGCGCCGGGCGGTAGAAACTATCTTCGTCCAGATGCTCGACCGCCCGCCCGAAAGCGGAGGCGTCAAGCATCATCGCGCCTAATATCGCCTGCTCAACCTCCACCGCTTGAGGCGGAAGACGCTGAAATTCCGGCTCCCGCCGCTCGTCTTTCTGCTTACTCTTCTCTGCCATATATCATCGGATGATTCACAAATAGCGATAGTTATATAAGACTTTGGACTTTGGTTTCTTAACTCTTAACTCTTAACTCTTAACTCTTAACTTTGAACTCTTAACTCTTAACTCTTAACTCTTAACTTTATCATAGTATTCTTTTATCTTCGCCAGATCCTGATAAGCGCTGTCTATCAGGGAGTTATTGCGTAACAGCGCCGCCGGATGATAGGTGATGAAGAAGGGTGTGTTCCGGTATTGGTGCATATTATTCCGCAGTTTAGCTAATGGAGCGTCGGTTTTCAAAAGAGTCTGCGCGGCTATCCTCCCCAGGGACACCAATATTTGGGGTTTTATGATTTCCAGTTGTTTCCATAAGTAGGGTTCGCACAGCTCTATCTCTAAAGGGAGCGGGTCGCGGTTTCCCGGAGGGCGGCATTTCAATATGTTACATATGTAGATATCTGAGCGTTTCAGTCCGTACTGCGGCAGCATTTTATTCAACAACTGCCCGGCTCTACCGACGAAGGGCTCACCCTGAAGGTCTTCATCCCTGCCCGGAGCTTCCCCGATGAAGACGATATCCGCATGCGGATTACCGGTTCCGAAAACGAAATTTGTCCTTGTTTTCCCCAGCGGACATTTCATACAGCCGGATATATCTTTCTCAAATACAGCGAGGCTGGGAAAATTATCTTCGCTCCGGCAGTATAATTGTCCCGGAGATTCCAGTAAGGAATCTTCCAGATACAGTCCCCCCTCCAGTTCCCGGCGGGCTTCAAGGTAAGCTGACAGGCCTCTGATTATATCAGCGTCAGCCATCTTTACGCTTAATCTCTTGGCTTATTCGGTTGAGAATCCTCGCCGCCGCTTCTTTCTTGGACAGCATCGGAAGCGACTCAGCGCTGTCCCGCCCTATCAATGTGATACGGTTATGTTCGGAATCCATCGCTTCCGGGCCGTTCAATATTATTAGATTTAAATTCTTCTCTTCCAGTTTCTTTCGGGCGTTATTTATTTCATCGCTGTCTTCTAAGGCGAATCCGGCTAAATACTGATTCTTCTTGTACTCACCCAGCCATTTCAGAATGTCCACCGCCGGGATTAATTTGAGATTCAATCCGCCGCTCTTTTTTATCTTCAAAGGGCTTTGTTCGGATGTTTTATAATCCGCCGCGGCGGCGGCCATGATAACAACATCCGCATCATCATACCGCTCCCGCACCGCATTGAACATTTGGTCGACAGTAAGTACCTGAACGCAGTTCACACCCGCCGGCAGAGGGATTGAAATTGGTCCGTGCACTAAAGTCACCGTTCCTCCCCGCCTCGCCGCCGCCGAAGCTAATTCACAGCCCATCTTCCCGCTGGAACGATTGGAGATATACCGCACCGGGTCGATATGTTCTCGTGTAGGACCCCCAGTCACTATGATGTTCAAACCGCGGAAATCTTTCACCGGCGCCTCCAATTCCGCGGTCAGCCATTCAAATATCGTCTGAGGTTCCGGCATACGGCCTATACCTTCCCCTTCCGAAGCGGAGGCTAACAGACCGGATTCCGGCGGAAGAATATTCACCCCGCGCGCCTGCAAAGTCCGCAGATTAAGCACGGTGGCGGGATGCTGATACATGGCGGTATTCATGGAAGGACAGAAGAACAGGGGCTTTTTCGATGCCAGCAGAATAGAACTCAGAAAATTATCGGCGCTCCCGATAGCGGTTTTAGCGATGATATCAGCGGTGGCGGGGGCGACGACGACCGCATCCGCCCACCTGGCAAGCGCGATATGCACCGGCTCGGTATTCAATCCGGATTCAAACATATCGGTATAAACACGGCTGGCGGAAACAGTCTCTAAAGTCACTCTGGTGACGAATTTAGCGCCAGCTTCGGTCATTACGGTTTTCACTTCATGACCGGCTTTGACCAACAACCTGATGAGTTCGGGAATTTTATAGGCGGCGATGCCGCCGGTGATACCTATCAATATTCGTTTGTGCTTCATATTACCGCCTCATTGAATCACCTTGAATAATCGAATTCTAATTCTCCTGCCTGCAATTCACGCATCGCTATCATCGTCGGTTTTTCAAAATCGATCACAGTATCGTCCGCTTGTTCTTCCTCTTTCTCTTTATCTTCAGTCTCCTCTTCGCTTTCGATTAAACTGGTTATCTTTTCAATTTCCAATCTTTGGTCGCTGGCGATTTTACGCGCCCGGCGGGCTATCACCGTTACCGCCTCATATACATTGCTGGTCTCTTTACAAAAATCTTCCGCTAAGAAATAATCCTTATCCATGTCATACTCCTAGGTTATTCGTTGATTTTACTATCTATTATTCGCAGAATTTCGCTGACAGCTTTTTCAAGATTATCGTTGACAATCCTGAAATCGAATTTATCCGCCGATTCCATCTCCATTCTAAACCGGGTGATTCTCTTTTCAATTTCGGCTTCGTTCTCCCGCCCGCGGTTCAAAAGGCGCCGCCGTAAAACTTCAATCGAAGGGACATCGATAAATATCAATACGGCTGACGGATATAATGATTTCAATTTAAGCGCACCTTTGACATCCAGATCGAATATAACGCTCCATCCTTCCGCTTCCGCTTGAGTGATCTGGGATTTGGGGGTGCCGTACAATTCACCGTGAACTTCCTCAAATTCGATAAATTCCCCTTTTTCTATCATCTCATCGAATTGTGAACGGCTCAGGAAGAGATAATCAACCCCGTCAACTTCGCCGGGTTTGCGGGGGCGTGTGCAAGCGGAAATGGAAAATTTTAATTGCGGGCGCGCTTGCAGGATGCGCCGGATGATGGTCGATTTTCCGCCGCCGGAAGGTGAAGCGAAAACGAACATGCGGAATTTACCGCCCGCCTCATTCGACATTCTGCACCTGTTCCCGTATCTTCTCCAACTCCTCTTTCATGTCAACTACAAAGTGAGATATTTCAAATAGATCCGACTTGGAAGCGGCGGTGTTCAGTTCGCGGTTGATCTCCTGAATGAGAAAATTCAGTTTACGGCCGCAGGGACTGCCTTCATAGAGCAGATCCCGGAATTTGATAATATGACTGCGCAGGCGCACTATCTCTTCGGTTATATCCACCTTATCAGCCAAGAATACGGCTTCCAATTCCATCCGGTAGGGATCTATTTCCTTCATCCTTGATAGACTGATAATCCGTTCATTTATCTTTTCCAGCCTTCTGCGGGCGTTATCAGCCGACAACTCTTCAATTTTATTGACCGCTTCTTCAATCTCTTTAAGCCGCTGTTCCAAATCCTGTTTTAGGTGTCCGCCTTCGATTATCCGCATCTCATCCAACCGCTGTAGTGATTTCATCAAAGCGGTGCGGGCGAGCTCCTCCAGCTTTTCATCGGCGGATACTAAACTCTCGTCTTTGCTGTTTAACAGCAGATTGAGAATATGCTCCAGTTTGACATTTTCCTCTATGCCCAGCTCATCGCAGATGCGTTGTAAATCTTTGTGGCTCGCCCGGAAAAATTCGATGTCCAATTTTAAATTTTCCAAACGGCTGGAGACGCCCATTTCGGTGATATTCACATAAATTTTACCGCGGTCGATATATTTTGCGATTATCTCTCTCGCTTCATGTTCAAATCGTCCAAAGGAGCGGGGCAGTTTGACGGATAGTTCCAGATAGCGGTTATTGACGGATTTCACTTCGGACACTAAATGTGAATCTCCGTTCACCGCCGATTCCCGTCCGAATCCTGTCATGCTTCTTACCGGTTTCAATCGCCCTCCATGACTTCAACCGCTGTGAGATTAGCGCTGTCCGCTTCCGCTTCATCGGTCCGAAGGGACGCTTTCAAAGCGGCGGCCGCCACTTCCAGCTGTTTTTCGTCAGGTTCGTTAGTAGTGATATGCTGAAGCCATAAGCCGGGTTTGATAAGATGCCGCCATATACCCTGCTCCTGTTTTTTCCCCGATAATTTCAATATTTCATAAGCCACGCCCGCCACTAAGGGGATAAACGGCAGATGCGCCAGTAATCTATGCAGGGGTGAGCGGTATTCTCCGAACACCGGCACTATGATAGAATCTATCACCGCGAACAGAAATATGACGATGATAGCGGTGATGAGGAGAAAACTGGTGCCGCAGCGGGGATGAAATCTTGAATATCTTTTAGCGCTTTCCACAGACACTTCACCTTCACGCTCGAAGGCGAAAATGGATTTATGTTCGGCGCCGTGATATTGAAACACACGCGCGATCTCCTTCCAGCGCGAAATAACTAATAGATAGAGCAGGAACAGGATGATGCGGATTAAACCGGCTGCGGCGTGGAATATAAACTGACTGCCCCCGGCGTCCCGGATCAATCCGGTCACCCAGTATGGCAGCAACATGAATAACGCCAATCCTCCGGCTAAGGCGATGATTATGGATAGGGCGGATAACAGCGTATCCCGCAGGCGGCTCTTCTTCTTCGTCTCCTCCTCTTCTGAAGCTTCTTCCGCCGACCAGTTCAGGGTTTTTATCCCTAAATACAGCGCTTCCACCAAACTGACCGCGCCTCTTATCACCGGCAGTCCCCAAAACTTCTTACGCTTAGTCAATGATTTATAGAGAAAATGATTGATAGAGATAGAGCCGTCGCTTTTGCGGACGGCGGTCGCCACCGCAACCGGCGAACGCATCATCACTCCTTCAATCACCGCCTGCCCGCCCACACTTATAGAATCATCATTTTGCAAAGTTTGTTCGGTCAAAGATTTAAGATATATAATATGAATAATGAAAGCAGGGTAAACCCTCATGCGCCGGCGGAGCACCCCGAAGCATGAAAATATTTTTCAGGGCGAACATATGGGTTCGCCCCTACAGTTCCTATTTTTATTTGTAGGGGCAGACCTGTGTGTCTGCCCTTCTCATGTTCCCGTCAGGTTTCAAACGCAGAGTAACCTGACGGGTATAGTAATGTTAAAAGCGGTTAAATCCGCCGGGTTACGCCCTAAAACGGGCTTGAAACCCAGCGGGAACGGGTTTTTATTATGTGTGGTGTCGACTGCGGAGAGTCGACACCACAATGAACTAAACCCTAAACCCTAAACCCTATTTTCAAGATAAACCCTCATGCGCCGGCGGAGCACCCCGAAGCATGAAAATCGGATTACTGGCAGGCGGGGACGCCTGCCAGCACAGTTCCTGGTGGTGTCATGCGTCCCCGCATGACACTAAGATATTGTTTATATTATGTATGGTGTCGACTGCGGAGAGTCGACACC
>JADHWD010000205.1 GCA_016783645.1 bacterium | reverse complement strand
CAGAAAATCGTGTATCAAGATATTTTTTAAAAGTTTCGAGCTGCAAGTCAAAAACTGTCAGTTTCGGATTTCGAATTTCGAGCTTCGAATTTTGTACTTTTTGCTTTTACTAATATTTTTTTCTTTTCGAACCGCTGATAAAAACTGATTTACGCTGATTCCGCTGATTATAATATCAGTGTCATCATTTTTTATCAGCGTCATCAGCGGTTCAAAAAAATTACAACTGCGAAGCCTCCTCTTCCGGGCGCAGTCCCGGACGAGGCGTAGTACCTTAATTCTGATTTTCTTGCTTTTTCTGACAGAAAATCGTGTATCAAGATATTTTTTAAAAGTTTCGAGCTGCGAGTTTCGAGCTGCGATTCAAAAACTGTCAGTTTCGGATTTCGAATTTCGAGCTTCGAATTTTGTACTTTTTGCTTTTACTAATGTCCAAAGTATAAAGTATCAAGATATTTTTTAAAAGTTTCGAGCTGCGAGTTTCGAGCTGCGATTCAAAAACTGTCAGTTTCGGATTTCGAATTTCGAGCTTCGATTTTTGTACTTTTTGCTTTTACTAATGTCCAAAGTATAAAGTCTATTTTCATGCTTGGTGGCGCGCCGCCCTTACTTTATGAGAATTCAATCCAACTTACTCCGATACTTTTTCCCCTTCCATTCAAAAGGCAGAAGATGCCCTCCGGCAGCGGTAAATGTTGTCAACAACGGATGAATCAGCGATAGCAGAATAAACCTTATAATGGGAATCTTTTGACTGAAAATCCTGCCTCCCGCTCTCATAATCGTATAATCGGCGAGTATTTTCGCTCCGGCGGCTGAAAGGAATACCGCCGATGGCATCCAGCCTGCCAGCGCTAACAGCGGCGATATCATTAAAGTCAATAAATATATAAAGATAATGACCGCCCGGCGTTTGATTTCCGGCGGATAATACAAACCCTTGGAACCCCAGCGGAACCGCTGATTCATTATCCCTTTCAATTTTGCGGGAGGGAGGGAATGAACTATAGTCTCAGGTGATATGCTGAAACGCGCTTCCCCTAATTTACTATTCAACATCCTCTGCAGAAGAAATTCATCATCTCCCGAAACCATTCCAGCTTTTCTGCCATAACCTCCTAACTTCATATAAGTTTCATATCTGTAAGCGAGATTGGAACCGTTGCAGTTCATTCCTTCACCGTTACCTATAGCTCCCGCCGCAATTAATGAATGAGAAAAATAATCTATTGAGTGCAAGCGGTGAAATATCGTTTCATTATCCGGATCGAATATGGTCAACCCCGCTGTTATCCCCACTTCCGGAGTGAAATAAGCCGCCATTTGCTTCAGCCACTCTCGATGATGAAGGCAGTCTGCATCGGTAGTTACGATGATTTCACCGGTGGAAGCCGCAATTCCCCATTCAATAGCGTTCTTTTTAGGTGAGATACCGGGCGGAATAGTATCAATTTTTACAGCGGTGAAATTGCTGTGACGCTTGGCGTAATCAGTCATAATTTCATAAGTATTATCCTCAGAACGGTCGTCCACCATGACGACTTGATATTTTTCCTGAGGATAATCCATATCCGCCAGCGAATCCAGAGTATCTTCCAGATTGCCTTCCTCATTCCGAGCCGGGACAATGACAGTAACATAAGGGAGTTCGGTCTTTGGAAGCGGTTCCACAGCTTTTATACGCTTCAAACCCTTCAGAAGCCAGATTATGAAATTTACATAAAATACCGCACCTGAGATTAATATCACGGAAAATATCAGATTTATTGTCATTCTTAGTCTTTGGTAAACTTTAATCTTGGAATAAAGAGGAAACCGAATAATCCCGGCGTCAAAACATTGAGCGCGAATAACACCAGGGAAGCGTTGAAGGCGGCGGCTGTTTCAACGCTGTAAAGCTGCAGTAGTCTGGTCGAAGCCAATTCTCCCACACCTAATCCGCCTACGGATATAGGAAGAAAAGTTTTCACGAAAATCACCGAAGCTAATCCGCTTAAACCGCCGGGAAAGTCAATCCGGGAGAAAGACTGCACGAGGAAAAAAAACTGCATGATGAATGTGAAATAAAACAATGCCGACACAATCAACAACCCTTTGGAACGGCTGACGCTGATCCCGTCAAGACAACTGATGAAGGTCTTAATTTTCTCCCGTTTCGGAAGCATAAGGCTTATGCTGTACAATACCCCCCGCACTCCTGCAGGATGTGTGAGTATGAATAGAATTATCCAGACGCCGATTAGATATAATATCACACATGAGAGGATGATATATACATTCTGCTGTAAAACCATACCCGGTAAAGTGAGAATTCCCAATCCTCCGAAAAGGGCGATACAGCTGAGATTGAATAATTTGTCAATCACAGCGAGCCCTAACACTTTAAGAGGATCGGTATCTTTCACGGCGAAAGCCCGTCCGAATTCACCTATCCGCCCCGGCGTTCCCAGCCCTAATGTGAAACCCACTAACAGCGAACCCAGGACTTCAAGGAACGAAGTCTGCGGCTTCACCGTCTGAAGCAGTATCCGCCATTTGATGAACTGTAATCCTATATTCACCGGCAGAAGCGATGCGGCGGCGATTAATCCTGTATGGCGGGCATTAGTGAACGCCTCTGATATCCGGTCAAGCTTAATCGTGTAGACTAATATAACCAATATACTTACACTGATCAGTAGTTTGACCAGCATGAATAATCGCCGGCGGCTCAAGCGAATTGAATCCTCATAGATTATAGTTGACAGTCGACAGCGGATGGTAGATGGTCGACAGTTGACAGTAAAGATAGAATTCACAACGAATTAAACAAATGAGCTACTTGCAAAAATCCTTAAAAGAGTAAAACCTGATGTTGTAGGGGCGAAGCATTTTAGGCTAACAATAAATATATCAATCATTTGAAAAAATGCTTCGCCCTGTAAAAACATAAATATTCCGCTTATTCAAGCGCTTATGGGGACTAAGGGGGATTATTTCATCGTTGTTCTGTCCATTGTTACCGTTTCCGGCAGGTTTCAAGAGTGCAGTCCGTAACCTGCCGGGTATATACCTGCCGCTCTACGCCTCCTTCGACGGCAGAAAAGCGGCAGGAACGATAATTCACAACGAATTAAACAAATTAAACGAATCATAAAAACAATTTTTCCAGCCCTTCAGTGCAGTTCCCGCACATCGCAGGTCTATTACCCGTTAGAATGTTTTTCCGGAATTTCCGGAATTTCTCCCCCCGCCAGCACTCATCAAAACCCTCCTCGAATATATTTCCCATCAAGCAATGTTCATCTTTATCAAAACAACAGGGCACCATATTACCGTTCCAATCGATAACCGCGCTGTATAAAATCCTGCGGCATTCATCCCTTCTGCGTTTTATCATCCTGCCATCCCGGTCAGTATAGCGGCTTAAGCGGTTGTCTTCCGGCAGGAATTCCTCCGCCTGAGCGGGATTAGATACCTGCACGGTTTTAAGCAGAGCCCTGTCCGCTCCGATGGATTCTGCAAAATCTTTAAATCGATTTATCAGTGAACTATTGCTCTTCAATAATAAGAATTGCAGGGAGATCAAGGGTTTCAGTCTCCCGCCTCTGGCATCGGATAAAAGCTTGATATTATCCACAATTTTATCAAAATCGCCTCCCCGCCGGTACATATTATATGTTTCCGTATCCAGACCATCCAGCGAGATGATGATTTCGTCCAAACCGGATTCGATTATTTTATCAATACTGCGGTCTATCAATGAACCGTTACTGCTGATGACAGTGAATACTTTCTGTTTTTTCGCCAGCTTCACCATATCGAGAAGGTTTTTATTCAAGAAAGGTTCGCCCTGATTCCACAGCATAAGCAGTTTCAAGCCTCTGCCTGCCATATCCAGCAGTTTAGAGAAGCTATCCAAAGACATCTGCCCTTCAGGACGATTGAGCAATCCCGCTCCCCGATCGCATAGCGGACAGTTGAAATTGCACCGGTTAGCGGGTTCGACCATCAATATAAGCGGCCGTGGCGGCGCTGCGATTACTTTAACGGTTTTCCATTTTAGATAAACCGTCAGGATTTGAATCAATAGCTTGAATTGCGATGAATTAAGGCGGTGTTTGTTGTAAATATACTTGACCAAACGGCGGTTCAAAGTCTTCTTCCCCTCCATTTGAAACCGCCTAAAAACGATAAGGGCTGGAGAATCAGAGTATAGGGATACTGAATCAATTCCGCCAGCATGAAGTCATGTAACTTGAAAGACTCGCATAACAAATTTCCACCACGCCTCAGAAAATAATAATCCGCGGAAATCTTCAGCAGTGATATAACTGCCGCCGCCGTCAAGAATTCCGCCTTTCCGGTGTATATTCCATAGCATAAATTCAATATAATAATAAAAAGCATTATATAGAGCAGGATACCCATGATGATGAACAGCGGAGGATAGCGCTTAGCGGCGGAAAAATGCCGGCGTTTACGGCCGATATAGCCTCCTCCGTCGGGATAAGAAGGGACAAACGAATCTTCATCGAAAGCGAAAACGGTTCTATATTTTTTTCCTATCTCCTGCAATAACAGGTCATCATCACCTGCAGGCGCTTTACCCTTCCGCCCGAATCCGCCAAGTTTCAGATAAATATCTTTCCGGTAGGCGAAATTGCGCCCGGCGGCGGTGAAGGGCTTCCCTAATCCGATGAAGGCGGCGGACAGGATCCCGCTGGCTAAAGCCTCCAGCGATTTTAATCTTCCGGTGACACTATCTTGGAAAATTAATGGTGAATAACCTGCCACAGCGGCGGTATCATCGGAAAAATGCTTTAATAAACCGCTGATCCAATGCTTTCCGGGGCGGCAGTCGGCGTCAGTGGTCAGGATGATTTCGCCTTGAGACTGCTTTATTCCCCAGTCGATAGCGTTTTTCTTGGGTCCCCATCCGTGAATGTTTTCCCCGGCTTTGATCAGTTTGAAATTAGTTAATCCCTTAATTCTCTTTTCCGCTTTTGAGAAAGTTTCATCTTCGGAATTGTCATCCACTAAAATCACTTCATACAGCGGATAATCCTGTCCGGTGAGAGTGTCTATCAATCCGTCAATATTATTCTCTTCATTGCGCAGGGCGGCGATCACGGATACATGGAGGCCGGAAACAGAAGCGGATTTTCGTGAAATCCGATAGGCTTTTTTCAATCCCCTGTCAAGCAGAAAAACACTGCCCGGATACCAGAAACCTAATAATATAACTGAGAAAAGGAGAAATTCCATCATAATAAACCTTAAATATACATAAAATTCATGAATTTAGCAATTACGACCAGTTTACCACATACTCAGAAGTTTTAAATTCAAGCCATCGTTTAATTCTGTTATAAAATAAACCCTCATGCGCCTGGGGCGCACAACAAAACATGAAAATAGTTCGACCCCTTCAGGGTCGTCAGGATTAATGTTCTACTTCCGTAGGTTTCACCTACGGCTATTCATGTTTTTCCCCTTCGGGGAAGGGCGGCCGCAAGGGCCGCCCCTACATTATCGGATGTAAGTGTGGTGTCATGCGTCCCCGCATGACACTAAGGTATTGTTATTATTGTATATGGTGTCAACTACGGAGAGTCGACACCACAATGAACTAACCCCTAAACCCTATTTTCATGATTATTTTAATCAATACCGCTAATTTGACTATCAAAAGTATAAGTCTTATATTTTTCCGATAAAACTTAATCTGTACCTTATTAATTCAAGAATTTAACAAGGGGTGGTGTCCCCTTATAATTGTGTCTATCCCAACCCTCGTCATTCCCGCAAGCGAAGCGCGTCGGGAATCGATTCCGGACAAGCCGGAATGACGGTATTATGAGGATTACTTGCAAATTGAGAAGCCATATCAACGATT
>JADHWD010000204.1 GCA_016783645.1 bacterium | reverse complement strand
ACAACTTAGCATGAAAATAGCATAAGGGTAGGCGGGGGGTTTATCCCCCCGCAAGATTCGGTGGGGGACAAGCCCCCACCCTACCTTAATTTTGTAGTCTCTGCGTTCTCCGTGCCTCTGCGGTGAAATCTATTTTCAGAGTAAACCCTCATGCCGCCGGGGCGGCACAACTTAGCATGAAAATCGGGGTTCTGTCAGGCGGGGACGCCTGACAGAACGGTCGAATGGTGTCGACTGCGGAGAGGTCGACACCACAATAATATGTCGGGATTGAGACAATCCCGACTCCACAGTTTTACTTGCCACTTGCTACTTGTAACTTGCAACTCGAATCTATTTTCAGAGTAAAGTAACCCTTGAACCTGTTGAGCGGGCGGCGTAGGGGTTATTTTCAGAGTAAACCCTCATGCGCCTGCAGCGCACCACGAAATATGAAAATAGTATCAAGGGCGAACACATGGGTTCGCCCCTACAGCCAGATGTTTATTTGTAGGGGCAGACCTGTGTGTCTGCCCGCTTTGGCATTTTCTATTTTCAAGATAAAATAGTTCGACCCCTTCAGGGTCGTTAGTGATTTGTGTTTTACTTCCGTAGGTTTCACCTACGGCTATTCATGTTTTTCCCCTTCGGGGAAAGGCGACCACAAGGGCCGCCCCTACATTTACCGTTCACCGTTCACTGTTTACCGTCGACTGTAAACTGTCGACTGTCAACTATTTTCAAGATTAAACCCTCATGCGCCGGCGGCGCACCCCGAAATATGAAAATAGTATCAAGGGCGAACACATGGGTTCGCCCCTACATTCCCTGATATTTGTGGTGTCATGCGTTCCCGCATGACACTAAGATATTGTTTATATTATGTATGGTGTCGACTGCGGAGAGTCGACACCACAATGAACTAAACCTTATTTTCAAAGTAAATATATTACAATCATATCGGAGAGACGATTATGTCACAATTCAAGAATTTCGCGGCAGTCTTGCTGGGACTGCTCCTGATAATTAGTATCACCACAGCCGATACTAATCCGGATACTACATTCTATCCAATCTCCCCCGGCTGGAATATCGAACAGGGGATCGAACTTCCCATCGGCAAGACTCAATGGGAAATCGAGAACGAACATCTGTTCCCTATCACTATCAGCACCGATGATCCTCCTCCCCAGCCTTCCGTCAATCCGGCTGAATGGGAGCGGATGACCGGTGTGTTGATTCGTTATCCTCTTGGTATCTCCTACAGTATCATCGCTGAGATGTCTGAAGATGCGCAGATAGTCACCATAGTATCATCGCAGTCTCAGGCTCAGCAGGTTGAATCGCAGTACGCCGCTAACGGCGTCAATACCGCTAACTGTGAGTGGTTAATAGCGCCATCCAACAGTATGTGGACCCGCGATTATGGGCCCTGGTTCATTTTTACCGGCGATGATGTTCAGGGTATCTCCAATCATACTTATAACCGGCCCACCCGCCCTTATGATAACATGATTCCGGTGCGCTTTGGGGAAGCCTATAACATCCCGGTCTATGATTTACCGCTGATTCACACCGGCGGCAATTATATGAGCGACGGCATGGGGATTTCCATCTCCACAGATTTGGTCTATGATGAAAATCCCTCACTCACGCAAGCGCAGGTGGATGACTACATGCACACCTGGCTGGGTGTGGAAGATTATGATGTGGTCGATGATATCCTTTCCGGCGGCATTCATCATGTCGACTGCTGGGCGAAACTGCTTGATCCCGGCAGATTAATCGTCAAACGCCTCGATCCGCCGAACGCCATCCTGGAAGCGAATGTCGAATATTGGCAAAATAAAATAAGCTCTTACGGCCGTCCCTATGAAGTTATCCGCATCGACTGCGCCTCCAGCACACCCTACACCAACGCTTTAATTCTGAATAATAAAGTGCTGGTCCCGCTGTTTAATCATTCTTTAGACCAGCGGGCTATGCAGACTTGGACGGATGCTATGCCCGGCTATGAAATACTGGGATACACCGGCAGCTGGGTTTCCGATGACGCTATCCACTGCCGGGTAATGGGTATCACCGACCGATATATGCTCCGCATAGTGCATATTCCCCTGTTCGACCAGGAGAATAACGGCGAGGATTACTATGTGGAAGCCGATATTCACGCTTACAGCGATCAGCCTTTGACAACGGGGATGCCGGCTATTTATTACAGCGTCGATTCCGGGCCTTTCGATACAACTCCCATGACCGCTCAAGGCGGCGATATTTACGCCGGTTACATTCCCGCTCAGCCGGATTATACCGTGATAGATTACTATATCCATGGCGAGGATGAATTCGGCAGAAGTGAAAATCATCCATTTATTGGACCCGGCAATCCGCACCGCTTCATCATAGCTCCGGATACAACAGCTCCTGAAATAACATTCACACCGCTCACTTCAACTTACGATGAAACCGGTCCTTATGTGCTTGAAGCGGAAATCTTCGATAATAACGGCGTCGCTTCCGCCTCGGTTTATTACAGCATTGAAGGCTCTTTCTATACTCCCTCAGCAATGACTAATACGGCAGGCAATATCTGGAGCGGGGAAATTCCCGGTATGCCTGCTGGCGCTACGGTTTATTACTATGTCGAAGCGATGGACAATTCCGCTAACAGTAATGTTAGTCAATCCGCTGTATTCAGTTTCCTGGTAAAAGAAGCCTTCTATGTGTATGATGTAGAGAACGGGGCTCAGAACTGGCAGCATATTTCAGGCGGGGGGCAATGGCAGGATCAATGGCATATCAGCGTGGAAGATTATCATACCTCAACTCACAGCTGGAAATGCGGCGATTCCGGAGGCGGAAACTACGCTAGTAATATGGATGGCTATTTGATATCTCCGCCGGTGGAATTGATGAATCAGACCGAATTATTCTTCTGGCATAGGATAGAGGCGGAAATTTCCGGCTCTTATCCCGATTCCTGTTATGACGGCGGAATTATGGAATTGATGGCTGATTCCGCCGCCGGATGGCAGCAGATTTTACCGGCCGGCGGCTATAATAGTACAACCCGGACAACTTCATCCGGACCTTTCCCCGGCATCCAATGCTATTCCGGCGTAATAGATTGGCGGCAGGAAGTATTCGATTTGTCGGGTTATTCCGGGATAGTGCAGATCAGATTCCGGTTCGGCTCCGATGGTTCAGTCAATCAGGAAGGCTGGTATGTGGATGATATTGTATTCGCCGGAGTAGAAGATACACTTCAAGTTCCGCTTGAAGTCACTTTAACGCCGGAAAATCCGCCGATAGTGATTCCTGCGCAGGGCGGTTCGTTCAATTATAACCTCAATATCGCCAACACCGGATTAACTCAACAAACCTTCGACGGCTGGATTGAAGCGGTTCTGCCTTCGGGAACTGTCTATGGACCGATTATCCTGCGGCAGAATTTGACTTTACCAGCCGGCGGTTCTATCACCAGGCAGTTGACGCAGGCGGTTCCCGGCGGAGCTCCCGCGGGAGAATACACTTACCGCCTTGCGGCTGGTATCAATCCCACCATTATATATGATTTCGATGAATTCACATTTGAAAAATCCGGCGCAGATAACAGCGGCTTCGGGTTGGAAAAATGGATTCTGTCAGGATGGGATGAGCATCTGAAGGCATTGTCTGCAATCCCGGCTGAATACTATCTGACCCAGAACTATCCTAATCCCTTCAACGCTTCGACCGAATTCAGATTCGGACTGCCGGTTGATTCAGATATGAAGATAAAAGTGTATAATATAATGGGACAGGAAGCGGCGGTTCTGCAGGACGGCTTCATGCCGGCGGGGAATCATTTAATCACTTTCAATGCCGGGGAATTGTCCAGCGGTATATATGTGTTGTCGATGGAAGCGGATAATTTCCGGCAGGTCAGAAAGATGATGTTGATTAAGTAATGTCCTTATATAATTGTCAGGGTAGGCGGGGGGTTTATCCCCCCGCATAATTTGTCGGGGTACAAGCCCCCGACCTACCATTTTGGGATTTTCAAATCAATATAAAATCGATTTATTGGTGCTCAGGTTTCAATAAATCATTAACTGTCTTCACCGGATTGAAAACTGTCAGAGGCGTTTCAACGAAGATAGTGTTCCAAAAAGCCATCGACCCGTTCCATAAACCCGGCAGTTCCAGAGCTTTTAATCCCAGCCCGGCTTTGGATTTCTTGGTGATGAATCCCGTATCCGGATCTCGGTATTTCATCAAATCGAAAGGTTCACCCCAGTGATCTTTCACACCGCAGACCATGAATACCGGATTAAAATGGGTGGCGGATTCCCATAAACCCCGCTGTTCATCTGAATTCATGTCGACTTGAGCGGATTCCACTATCTGAAGCGACACAGAACCGTCATTATGATTCACCCAGAACGGTCCCCCGCCCGGCGCGCTGATATTTTTCACCATCCCGCATATACGGATAGGCCGGTTTAATATTTCAAAATATTTCTTAGCGATAAGATAAGGTGATGAAACATTGGAATGCTTTTGAATTTTAATATGCAGTTCTTTTTTTATAAAATCTCCAATTTCCGGCAGTAAAATATCCTGATTATTATTAATTTCCAATCTGCGTAAATAATCGAATATCCTTTCCTGTAATTTCACCAGCATACCGCATAAAAGTTTCATATATTTCACACTATCCCCCCGCAGTTTTTCATTAGCCGCATTATCAATGTTCTTGATGCATATCAAATCGCCTTTTAAGTCGTTGAGATTTTCCAATAGAGCGCCGTGTCCGCCGGGACGGAATAATATTTCTCCGTTTTCATCGCGGAAAGGTTCATTGTTCATATCCACTGCGATGGTATCGGTGGAGGGTTTTTGAATCGAGTAAGTTATTTCAAATCGAACACCTTCAAGAATATACTTATTAATCACATTATCGATATGGCGTTTGACAGCGGGCAGATGCTCTTCAGCGATAGTGAAATGGATTCTAACTATATCGGATTCATCTTTAGCGTACTCTATCCCTTCCAATATATGTTCATGAAATGGAGTGAACGGCTCGCCATCAACGCGGTGAAAAGCGATTAGACCTTTAGGAAGATTCACATAATTCAACCCTGTTTCTTCGAGTAAAAAGCGCAGAATTTCTCCGTAATCACCGCATTCAAGCAGTTTTTCCAAATCTTTATGATTAGCTCTCTTCTTTGCGGAAAGTTCATAGTAAAAAGCGAAATTCGGCAGATTATGGCAGAATTTTAAGACTGATGCTGCGTCCGGATTGTCATGCAAAGACTCTAAATTGTCTCTTGTCAGTTCTATCCCGCTTTTATATATTGAAATCAAGGGTTTGAACATACGGGTGGCGGCGCCGGAGGCGGGAACAAATTTAGACACGCGGCTTTTACCGCACGCTTCTCGATGTGAAGCGAGCAGAGATGCGATTTCGCGGTCAGCGATAATAGCTATTCCGTCACCAATCTTACATGGGTGGTTTAATCTTACCGGAGCGATTCCGTTCCTGAAAATATCCAATTGCTCGATAACCGTTTCAGGATCGATTCCTTTGGACCGTATCTGTTTTAAATTATCGGGAGTGAACGAATAGGGCATTTTCCATCTATAGTTTTTCTATACAGAATAATGTGGCGTCGTCATCAAGGTTTTCTCTGCCGTAGAATTTTCTGATTTCATTTATGAAAATATTCCGATTTTTTCAGTTCATATTTGAGAGTGCGCCGGATTACAGCGTCATCATCGACTATTAATACTAACACCATTCAGTATCTGTCAAGCAAAGTTGGACAGTTTTGGGTTTAAAATTAGCCCTTTGAATTTTCAATTTCAAGTTTTGATGTATTGATCCAGACTGCATTTGGTAATTCCGGCGCTTTAAGAATTCGCCTCTTAAATATGTCAGGATATTTCAGAAAATCTT
>JADHWD010000203.1 GCA_016783645.1 bacterium | reverse complement strand
CCGGAGTTTCTACATAATCGCTGACCGGGTCAAAGAGAATCGTATTGTACTGGTCAAGGACGCCGCTGCGAAATTCAATAGAGGAAATATGGCCTTCGCCGGTTGCCCGCAGGCTCATGATAAAGCGCAAGCTGCCTTTTTCAAGATTGCTTTGATTCGGGTGTGAGACGATTGAAGGGTTAAAAAGGGCAGCCGATTCAATGGAGTACTCCATGGTAAAATAAGCCCCGATAAGAGCTCTTCTCGTTTCACTGAGCACAGTCTCGCTAGGAATATATTCTTTTACTTTATTCAGATTAAGCTCAAAAAGATGTCTGATGTCTCTGTGCCGTTCGGAAAAATCAAGCATTATTTGTGAAAGAAGTGTTTCGGCTGTCGTTTCTGGCAAGTTCAATATTCGTTTAATGATTTTATGTATGCGATGCACCCCGTCGGGTATATGAAGGCGGATTATTACGCGTGAATTGTCCCTTAGAATTTTTTTCTTTTTTCTTTTTACTTTCGGTTTTGGATATTTTGTTACGTTCATATTAGTGTACCATCAATAAAGTTTGATATTGCGTGCATTGAAAATCTGTTTAGCAGGGTTGATTTTCTATTCCGGCATATCCTCGAAACTTATTTCGTTCAGTTCAAGCAATTATTGCAGCTATTCCGGTTCACAATAAGCCGGTTATGAAGATGGCGGAGTATTTTAAATAGCACAAGTCGTGATAATAAGCTACAGAGGCGGCCGGGAATCTATCAAACAAAGCTGGACCAAGTCATCAATCACTGCGGTACCGGCGCACATGACGGTATCTGCGCCGCCCCAGTATATTTTCACCGTACCGTCGTCTTCAGGAACAGCTCCGCATGTAAAAACAACATTGGGAACGTAGCCGCTCACCTCCCAAGGGGCTTCAGGCTGCAGTATCCACTGATCGGAAACGCCGTTGATTTTTGCCGGATCATCAAGGTCGTGCAAGGCGGCGCCAAGGCGATACACCGCCCCGGCCATGGTTTTAAAGACCCCATGGTAAATATGCAGCCAGCCCTTGTCGGTTTTGAAGGGCGGTGCGCCTGGCCCGATTTTCATTTCATCCCAGTGATAGGGCACCGGCTTCATAATCACCCGTGAATCGCCCCAGTGAACCAGGTCCGGAGAATAGGAAATCCAGATGGACCAGGGTGATATTTCGGAATGCGGCCGGTCAAGTCGTACATACCTGCCGCCGAACTTTGCAGGAAAAATGACGACGTTGCGAAGGTCGGCCTGGGTTATAAGCGCAATACGCTCAACTTTTTTAAAATCCCCGGTGCGCGCAAGGGCAATCCGAACACCGTGCCGGGAATAGGCGCTGTATGTAAGCAGGTAGTCGTCCTCTACCGGGCAGATTCTAAGGTCTTCGATTCCGAACTCTTCATATTCCGCAAAAATGTTGTCCTTTGCCGGGGTGAGAAAGGGTTCGGGGTGAACCGTGAAGGAAAAACCGTCATCACTGTCAGCCCTGCCGATGATGGAGCGCCCGTTGAGCCTGTGTGACCTGAAAAGCATGATGTAGCGGCCGTCATGCTTGACGATACCAGCATTGTGAACCGTGGCTACCGGGTAGGGAACATCCTCTTTTGTGAGAATGGGATTTTTTTTATAACGTTTTACAATGGGTTTCTGAATGGTCATAATCGCGTGTAACTAATTATGGTTTAGAGTTCAATTCAATGTGGTGTCGACTCTCCGTAGTCGACACCATACATAATAATAACAATGCCTTAGTGTCATGCGGGGACGCATGACACCACCAGGAACTGTGCTGGCAGGCGTCCCCGCCTGCCAGTAATACGATTTTCATGCTTGGTGGTACGCCGACGGCGCATGAGGGTTTATCTTGAAAATAGCTGTCTTTAGTTTGTAATTCACTCATTATTTTGACACCTTGCCTGTAGTTTGAAGTCCCGGCAGTACGGACAACTCATCTATTTTTCGAACTTCTCTTTGTGCTTATCGAAATACTCCTTAAAATCGTCTTTATTCTCAAATTGTTTCGCTTTGCGGAGAATCCGCTGTTCCAATGGCGGCAGGAGATTCGCCTGCAGAAGAATTATCAATTCTTTTCGGATGAAATTTTTCGATTCATAACCAAATAAATATCTTAAACCGAAAAACCACCAGGGCAGGTCTTTCAATAATGGCACTCCTTCGCGGGTCATCGACTCTTCAGTGGTGTATAGCCCTCCGATGATAGTCTCTTCCCCGTCCAATAACAGAATAGAAGTATTCGCCATAGTTTTTTTGACTTCGGTGCTGCCGGTTTGATAAGCGGCGGCGCTGCTTTTTTCAACCTCAAGCTCCATGAATATGAAATGCAGAGTATCATATTTAATGATAACCGGAGTGACTTTCAAGATGGTGCCGGTGGAGAAGAAGGAAGTGATGGCGTTTCCGGCGAAATCCTGAGTGGTGATCGAGTAATCACTGCCGATCTGAACCTGCCCTACCTCGCCGGACATCACGCTCACTTGCGGACTGGCGATGATATCGCCGACCTGTTTGCTCTCAAGAGCTCTAAATGTGGATATCACCTGCCCGAAATCCAAATCTTCCGTAACTTTGACTTCAATCAAAGACGCTCTCTCTTCGGCGGCGGTCATCAACACCGTATCACCTCCGGCTTTGAATATATTCCAGCTGAATCCCATCTGTCTGAGCTTGGTGTCATTAGCTTCAAAAAAGACCGCAGAGATCATCACCTCCCTGGTGTTAAATAATATTGCGGCGGAGTCCACCAAAGCCGCCTGGGTTTCTTCTCTCGCAATTTCATGGATTAAAATATAATCAGCGTATTCGGTATACCACAATCCTTTGTTAAAGAGAATGGTTTCCAGCGCATCCAGCCAGTGCATATTGTCGATGTCAATCCCTATGGGATCATTGCTATCCACTTGACTGACAATCATCTTATGATGATATTTCTTAGATAATTCTCCGATGGATTTGACAGCTTGGTTGAAATTCATAGTCTTCGACATCGAAATAACCTCGTCAGGTTGGGCTTTTATCCGGCGGATTTCCCGCGGTAATGCGGTCTGCGCGGAAGATGTATGATTGATTATAAACAGGCAGAGAACTATTGTGACGATAATGGGAAGCGCTTTATACATCAGTTTTCCTCACCGCTAATTGTCAAATATAACTTAAAGTACTCGACGATTCCTCCCTTGTTAAGCAAAAATTCGGCGTATTTGCCTTTGTAATCAATTCGCCTGAGATACCCCAGATAGACTCTGTCACCCGTCTGCAGCGCATGAACATTATTTTTAGCGTCGGTCAGGATTATCTTATCGGGGAGAATCGCTTTCAATTCCGCGCTTTCAACTTCGGGCAGGTTATGGACATTGGGAGCGATGTTTTGTGTGATGGAAGGATAGAATGGATTATATGAAGAGGACGGCGGTGATAATGAAATAAGTTTATTTTCGATAGGCGGAAGATTCTCCAACTGAGCGTATATAGCGCGGATTTCCAATTCGAACACTAAAACCGCTTCCGTTCTTCCGGTCAACCGGTCCATCTCTTCGACGCTTCTTAAATCCAGTCTGTCAATCTTGAACAGCATCGGCCCTCTTTCCAGCGCCCAGATGAAACTATAAAATCGTTCGCAGACGCTTTCGCCTTTGACTGTAAAACTTATATAATTATAATCTTCAGTCAGACTATCCGCCAGAAAGATGACTGTGCATTTTAGAAATCCGAATTTATCCTGAACGGAGTCTATGAAACTATAAGCTTTCGCCGCGGTTAATTCCGGATCGATAGTTTTATCGAAGCTCTCCAATTTGGTATCCAACTGATCGATAACAATATAAATCTGAAGTATATCATCCTCCAACTGAGGAATTTGCACGATGCTTTTATCAAGTTCCTTCAATTCTTCTTCCGCCGCTGTGATGGAGTTTTTAAGACGGATAGCGCTATAATAAGCGCCGGCGAGAGTGATTAAGAGAATTATAGTCAGTAATATTATAGTATTTTTATAAGTATAAAACAATCCATGTAATCCTTAATCTTGTTAAATATTAACTTTAAGCAGGAATTTGTATAATATCATACCCCGGATTTCCTGAGTTTCAACTTTATCCAGTTTTGCGCCAGGCATCCGCTTAATAAGACTCGTTATCCGGTTTCTATAGATAGAATAGCCGGAAACCGAAACCTGATTCGGATTGACGAAAGCGACATCCGTCATCCATATACCGCTGGATTTTTTCAGGTTATTCTGCAGGATTTCGAGGAAACTACTCCATTTTTTCGACCCTTCGGTGAGTTTTTCCAAAACCTCTGCTGAATTCTCCTTCACCGACATTACATTCAGGATATTCTCATATTCATTTTTTAAATTTTCATAATATACAATTTGAGTTTTCTTGGCGGATACATCGGATTGCAGAAATCTCAATTTTTGCATATTTATGTTAGTCCGATATAATCCGCCGGCTATTATTGCAGTGATTATTCCTATGAAAATCCAGCCGGGGAAACCAAATTTAAATGTCTTCTGCCCGGCTTTGATGAAAGCCGGTGTAATATCGATGCGGATTAAATCCGGATTTTCCGGAAGCATCAATCTGAGCGCCGCTCCTATAGCGCCGGCGTATTCCGGCAGGTTAGCGATATCTTCGGGGGATAAACCGCTGGTGTCGATTCCGCTGAAATCCATCTCCTCCACTGATGATTCTTCCGCAAAAGCCTCCCGCATATAGTCTATCACATTGGAAGACTTAGTCTTACCGCATATTATTATCCGGTTGAGGCCTTCAATGTTGAGATTGTCAAGTTCGAACAACAGGCGGCTGTATAAGATATTAGCGATTTGTTTGGAATAACCGCCGTCATGAATCTGCTGGGAAATATACATTAGTCTACTGCCCTGGAGAAAGATAAAACGGCTGTGTTCCGAACCGATGTAGACAATCACCGTAAGTTCATCCTCTTTCAACTCGCAGAATTGAATTGTCAAGTTAGTCAGTGCGGTTTCCAGCGTCTCCACACACCCGATCCTCGGCATAGGAATCCGCCGCCTCCGCTTCTGTTCGTGTATCATATCAAGCAGGGGAATATTTTTATCTCTGGTGACGGCGGTCAATTGCTCATTGGGCATTGATATAATATCATAATCTTCCGGCTTGAGTTTTTTCTTTTCGGTTTTAATCTGAGATAGTTCCTGTAAGACTTTTCCTCGCAGTTTCTTCCCTTTCAATCCCCAATTGGAGCCGAAATGCACATAAAACACATCGGGTTCCGACAGAGCCGCGCTCACTTTATATCTTAAATCCCGGTAATCCCTGAACATACGCATAACGAGCGGGGTATCTTCCAAAGAAGCCGATTCATCGATTTTAAATTCCAAACTACCGCTCGGTGACTCCTCCGTCTCCGGCGGGATTGTTATATCCATACTCTCAACATCCAAATTGATACCGCCGGCTTCTATCCCCTCCAAAACCGGGCGGGAATCGTCGGTGATTGCTGATTGAGGAAGCTGAGCTCTCTGAACATCCAGTAATTGATAATTTCCGCCGCTATAACGAACCTTCGCCAGATAAACGGTCGAACCTTCGATATGTATTCCGATAACGACTCGTCTTTTTTGTTTCTTCGCCATCTTGTCTTTATTAATTCAAGAATTTAACAAGGATACATAGGATTAACAGGATAAGTCTTGTATTTTTAAAATCATATAGTCTAAATTTTCAGATTTGGATTCTATATTTTAAATCCTATGAATCCTGAATATCCTTAATAATTTATTGGTTCTTCGCTGAATTGTATGGGTATTGATATAATAAGCAAGCTGCTTAACGCTTCATTCAAAAACACCCCCGCACCGTCATTCCCGCAAGTCCGCTGAAAGCGGACGCGCCGGGAATCTTCTTGTATTACGGAACCGA
>JADHWD010000202.1 GCA_016783645.1 bacterium | reverse complement strand
TGCTTAACGCTTCATTCAAAAACACCCCCGCACCGTCATTCCCGCAAGTCCGCTGAAAGCGGACGCGCCGGGAATCTTCTTGTATTACGGAACCGATTCCGGACAAGCCGGAATGACGATAAGTGGAGTGTTAGTTTAACTTAGTAGTTACCCACACAAAATAGCGAAGAGCCATCTAAATCCTGATTTTCTCGTTTTTTCTGGCAGAAAATGTTTTTGAACAACGAATATCGAACAAGGAACGCCGAATTATTTTCAACTACAATGAATTCGTTATTCGATATTCCTTGTTCCTTGTTCAATATTCCTTTTGGGTTCCGGCTCGTCCTGGTCAGGTTATAAATCCTCAAAGGCTCTCTAATAGCTGCTGCATCATCCGTTTATTGTTGGCATAATTTCGGGCGGTGTCGATGGTGATCAGGTTCTGCGTGTAAAGTTTTTTCAGATTCTGCTCCATTGTGTGCATTCCATATTTATTTCCCTCGGTGATCATCTGGTAAATCTCATTGACATTATTATTTTTTATGGCGGCTTTGATCGAAGGCGTCATCACCATGATTTCCGTCGCTAAAACTAACTTTCCTCTAATATCCGGTATCAGTTTTTGCGAGATGACGCAGCGCAGGACATCCCCTAACCGGTTTCTGATCCGGTCATGCCCGCCTGCCGGGAATTCCCCGATTATCCTTTCAATGCTTTCGATGGCGGATGAGGTATGCAAAGTGGAGAGTATTTTATGGCCGGAATCGGAGGCTTCCATCGCCGCCATTATCGTATCCGGATCGCGCATCTCGCCTATGACGATTATATCGGGATCCTGACGAAGCGATTCAATAGCGCCGCTTTTAAAAGACAAAGTGTCCCGCCCCACTTCCCGATGGCGGATGATGCATTTCTTCGATTCATGAACATATTCCACCGGGGAGGCGATGACGATGATGTGTGATGGGACGGTGCGGTTGTTCAAATCAACAATAGCGTCTAAAGTGCTGCTTTTGCCTGAACCGGTGATGCCGGTGACCAGTATCAATCCCTCCTTCATATATTGAAGACTGAGCAGCTGGGTGACGAAGGGATGGAAATTATATGAATCGTAATCTCTGACGACAGTGTTGACCGCCCGCATGTTCAGGGCTAACACATCAAGGTCGAAATAGACGGTGCCGCGGTAGCGCAGGAATTTCCCCATCCGGTCTCTTATCCTATAAGAAAAATCGAGGCTTTTCTGTTTATATAGACAGTCCCTCTGATTTTCCAACAGTATATTCAGAATTAACACATCCGCCTCGTCAACCGTTATTTCACCGAATTCCTCCATCCGTTTTTTAATTCCGTGAATCCTAAGCCAGATTTTATTTCCCGTTCCCCATCCGCCGATATCGATGTCGGAAGCACCTGTCTCACGCATTCTCAATAAACAGTGATCGATGAATTTATGCAGCAGGGCCTGATCCTCTTTGTTCATCATCATCAATATCTGATGCCGTATCCAGACCATCTTTTCGATTCCGGCGAGGTTAGCGGGGATGGCGGCGGTTTCAGCCTGCAGAAGCTGTTTGAGGTTGGATATTTGTGCAGCGTCGATGATTCACTCCCACCAGGATATCAATTTCAAATTCGACATCCCCGGATAAAACGGGGGTCTCTTATCCCGCAGGCGGACATCGTACTTATATTTTTTATTGAAACTCTGAAACATCTTCGCATTTCCCCGCCGCTTTTGATAATAACTGCCATAATAATTAAAAGTCCCATTCTTATTCATGACAGTGGCGGATAAGGACTGATTCGCCGCCATCAGGACTGCCTGCATATACCAGTTACTCTTGGTCTGATTATCAAAATATATGTAATCCGTGGCGGCGAAAGCTATCATATCATCCGAATTAGGATTTGTTTCCGGATTATCGGCGTAATAAACTTCATCGCGGAAGATAATATTTGAACCTGAACTTACAACAGCCCCCATAGGAGTGGTATTTACTATCCCGCCGATAATTTCCACAATACCGGCGGAATATATTGCGCCATTGGGCGCTAATGAATATATATTTATACCCGGATCCGGATAAACAGCCGTGGAGTTTTGCCAGACGACGACATTGCCGCCTGCTTTGAACTCAAGTTTCATGGTGTCTGAGGGAGAAGGGAATGTATAACCCCCGGCCCCAGCGGCGTTGATCAAACCATTGATAGAACTGACCGTCGGAAGATATACTCCCACTTCATAGCCGCCGAGGAATTTAGTTTTAGCGTTTTTGGGCGGGGAGGCGATATTTTTTCCCGCAGTAACCTTTCCATAAAATACTATACTGCTATTATTTTGATGGTTTAAAACATCATTAGTATGAATCGGTCCCCAGACAGTATCGCCCGGGGTCCACGCCATACCATTCTCATCATCGGTATAAGCGGTATAGTCGGTGAAACTGCCGCTGCCGGCGAAATACGCCCTGACAGTATCCGCATAGCCGCGAAAAGCCGACACTACGATCACTTCGACCGTATCAGTGGCAGCGCCGAAGTAGATACTCAAATTCCCTTTTTGAAAAGGAATATTGCTCATTCCGCTGCGCCAGGAGAAGTTCTGATAAAGCTTGGAAGCGGCGATATTCATTCCGCTGATGGCGATCTGATGAGCTTTTATCCTCACATAATTATCCACCATATTATCAACCGCACGCACCGAACGCCTGCTCATGTTGGTTATATACATCGTGAGTATGATGATAAAACCCATAACCATCAATAGAGATCCTTTGCCCGTCATAATCTATCTCCGCAGATTTCGGGACACAAGACGAGTCTGCTGCCAGAATGCCCGGCGGTATTCTGTGGAAGCGGGATTGGGATCAGCGGTGTAGACATCTGAGCTCTCAACCTGTAGAGTGATCCTAATCATCTTAATCGCCGAATAATTCGCCGGATAAGATTCATCGACAACTTGTCCGTCTTGATCGAGATAAGTGAAATCGAACATCGTCACCACGCCGATTATAGCGCCATTCGCCGGCTGACTATTCACTTTTCTATAAATGAATCGATCATTGGGATTCCGGGTATTGTTCAGCTCATATCTTCCGCCCAGATAGAATTGGACAGTGTCCGGCTGCCAGTCTCCGTCATTATCGCCAAGATACATCAGCTGAGATGAATCGGCGAAAATAATCACCGCCCGTCCCTCCGGAACCGCGAATCCCATTTTCCGAAGATTATATTCAAGTATCTGAGTGAGGGTGGTGAGATTCTCCTGGACGATTAAATCATCATTCTGCCCAAAATAATATGATGTGGTGGTATCTAAAATATTCAGCGCCATTATCAACAGCAGACCGCCGATAATGGTTGAACCTAATATGTCCAGAAGCACACTCATATTTCGATAATGCGGTTAGTTGAAGTACCAATACCCATGTATATATTGAAGTTGAACAGAATCCTGCGTGAATTGGTTCATAGTTGTGACAGTCAGCCTCTTATAGTAAGTCCTGACTATTGAAGCGCTGTCCGGATTGTTTTCCGCTATATAGTCCACTATACAGTTCAACTGATAGACGCTCTGCAATGTGGAATCGACTCTGATAAAGTTGTTGAAGTCGTCGAAATCATCGAAGTCAGCGTAAACCGATTCACCGGCATCCATTCCTAAATTAGACGGGAATGTAAAATCGGATACGGTTTTTGTCAAATTAGTAGAATCCCAGCTGACTTCATCGAACGGCATTTGACTGGCTTCTTCAATCAAGGAGGAGGTCAGAGCAAACGCTTCCAAGCGGGAACGGGTTTCATCATAGACATCCTCCTGTTCACCGATTAACCTCAGGATATTAAGCACAAGGATAGATAACAGAGTCATTGAACCTATACTCAATATCATCTGTCCGGTATTCATAATTGTTCTTAATCCTCTGAAGTCACATGAATCAGTTCTTCGATTGAGGTCAATCCCTGCTTCATCCGTTCGCGGCAGGCGTCCCGTAAAGTGATCATACCTTCCTTGACCGCCTGTTCTTTTATCGCCTCTTCATTAATATCTTTGGAAGCTTCAAATATCAATCTTCTGATCTGTTTGGAAAAATAAAGCGTTTCATGAATCGCCAGCCGTCCTTTATAACCTCCGTGGCATGCGCCGCATCCGACAGGTTCATATACAATTAAATTGTCTAATTCCGCCTCGGTGAAACCCAGACTTTTCAGCAATTTGGAATCTTTATCTTTCATCGGACGCTTGCACTTATCGCATAATCTCCTGACCAGTCTTTGCGCGATGATGATGTTGATAGCGTAAGCGATGAGGAAGGTTTCGATTCCCATTTTATATAAGCGGGACACCGCGCTGGGAGCGTCGTTGGTGTGAAGAGTGGAAAAAGTGAGGTGTCCGGTATTCGCCATCTTGATGGCGGTTTCTGCGGTCTCCTTATCCCGGATTTCTCCCACCATAACCACATCCGGGTCATGGCGGAGTACCGCCCGCAGGGCTTGTTCAAAATCCATTTTATAGCTAATCTTCAACTGCCGGGCGCCCCTGATGATATATTCCACCGGATCCTCTACTGTCAGGACATTGATTTCCGGGCGCATGATATAGCTTAGAGCGGCGATGAGGGTGGTGGATTTGCCGCTGCCGGTGGGGCCGGTGACGATTATCATTCCCTGCGGTTTGGAAATCGCCTTGATAAAAAATTCCTTAGCGATCCCCTGGAAACCCAGTTTATCCAGATCGGAGATGACTTTCCGGTCGTCAAGTATTCTGATAACGATGCTTTCAAATTTATTTTGAACTTCGCTCCCTTGAATAGGGATGACTGAGACGCGGTATCGGATCATATGGTCATCGATCTTCCGCTGAATGAAACCATCCTGGGCGGAATCCCGTTCAAACCGGTCGACATTTTTTGATCTATCTTTTATAACCGCGGCGATGGCTTCGGGGCGGACTCCCTCCTGGATATGCCAGCTTCTAAGTGTGCCGTCGATTCTTATATTTATTTCAGTCCGGTTACTGCCGGCGGGTATAATATGGATATCGCTGGCGCCCCGGCGGACAGCTTCTATCAGCATCCCTTCGGCGAGATTCACCAACAGGCTTTTATTGATCTCCGCTTCAATGGAAGTTTCATCAATCTCATCCTCCATATCCTCATAGGAGAATTCAAACTCCTGTTTTTCAATCTCTTTAAGGAAGACATTTTCCGGAGGAAAGACTTTCTCCATCAAAGCGGACAATGATTTCAACTTAACATAAAAGACTTCATAACTCTGAACACCTAACGCTCTTGTTATATCAGGTATAGTTCTATCAGTGGGGTCAGCGGCGGCGATATTTATTCTATAAGGCCTGTCTTTATCATATCGGAGCACTATGATTTTATTTCTGATCATGTATTCCTGCAGAGCCCGGGGTAGAGGGTCGAACATTTTGCGGATATATTCGATCCGGCTCTCGCTGTAATCTTCATCGGCCAGGGTGATTTCCCGGAAGCCGTAAAGGGAGGCGATGACATTGAATACAAGATAATGATCGATTCGGAAATCCTGCACTAAAATCTGCGCGAGATTCCGTTGAGCTCTTCTTTCACCGAGAGCTTTCCGCTGGCTATTCTCATTTTCCCGAATTTCGATCGCCATCGCGACTTTATTCGGATCGACCAATCCGGTGCGTATAAGTTCGACAGCTAATTTGTCTTTGAATTTGGTCTTTTTATTCATCGTTATTTACTTTGAAAATAGGGTCTAGGGGCTGGGGGCTAGGGTTTAGTAGGGGCGAACCAATGTGCTCGCCCTTGTTCTAAGTCTTGAGTCCTGGGTCTAAAGTCTAAAGTCCAAAGCCACTATTTTCATGCTAAGTTGTGCGCTGCCGGCGCATGAGGGTTTATCTTGAAAATAGATGCGAGTTGCAAGTTACAAGTAGCAAGTGGCAAGTAAAAAACACCGTCATTCCGGCTTGTCCGGAATCGGTTGATAAAACTGTGTTGTCAGGCGTCCCCGCCTGACAGAAACCCGATTTTCATGCTTGG
>JADHWD010000201.1 GCA_016783645.1 bacterium | reverse complement strand
TTTTGGAAAAACTAAATTATAAAATCGGCGTTTGATAACAGGATTTCATTGAAGATTGAATAAATTCAAGGTTTTCATCCCCTTCATTCCTTTCATCCCTGTAAATTTTAATAGTTGGAAATGCTACTGTAAGAGATGAACTCTTACATCGAATGAGTAAGTAACTAAAGTCTAAAGTCCAAAGTCCAAAGTCCAAAGCCACTATTTTCATGCTTCGCGGCGCGCCGCCGGCGCATGAGGATTTCCCTATTTATCAAAATATTAGTCAATACTTCAGCTGTCTTTTCTGAACAGGAGCTTAGCTTCGTCCCATAGAGAATCCATCTCTTTCAGGGTGGATTGATGAGGCGCTCTACCTCTCTCCGCTAATTTCTCTTCGATAAATTGGAAGCGCCGGATGAATTTATCGACGGTTTTCTTCAAAGCCAATTCGGCGTTTATCCCCAAATACCGTCCCAGATTCACTAAAACAAATAAGATATCGCCGAATTCTTCCTCCATCTTGGATAAGTCATTATCCCGGCGGGCTTTTTTGAATTCAGCGATCTCTTCGGTGAGTTTTCTTTCCACGCCGGACACATCCTCCCATTCAAAGCCGACATCCCCGGCTTTCTCCTGCACCCGGTAAGCCTGCAATAAAGCCGGCAGATGTTCCGGCACGCCGCTCAGTAATCCCCGCTTCTCTTGCGTGATTTTTATCGCTTCCCAATTCTGCTTGACCTGTTCGGAACTATCCACTTTCTTATCGCCGAACACATGGGGGTGGCGGCGGATGATTTTATCCACTTCCGACGCCGCCACATCGTCAAGGTCGAAATCGCCCCGTTCGGAGGCTAATTGCGCATGAAATACGATATGCAGGAGTAAATCTCCCAGTTCACATTTCAGAGCCTGCATATCGCCTTTATCGATGGCGCTTATGACTTCATATACCTCTTCGATAATATAGGGCTTCAGGGAGGAATGGTCCTGCTCTAAGTCCCAGGGGCAGCCGGTTTCCGGATGCCGCAGGCGCGCCATCACCTCAGCCAATTTTGCGATTGAAGGAAATTTCCCGTTTTCATCATTATTAGCCATGTTTTTAAAATATAAATCTTGAAGTTATAAAGCAATTTTTAACGGCGGATTCTTGACTGATAATTAACAATTTGTTATATTGTGAATGATGATTCACAAATGAAGGATATTTAGTATTTGGTATTTGGTATTTGATATTTGATATATGGTATGTGACTGACCCGGTTTTTCTGAAACCGGGGAATTCCTGTTTCCCCCTTTTTTAAAGGGGGACTAAGGGGGATTATTTTTTAGTTAAACCCTCATGCGCCTGTCGACGCACCACGAAGCATGAAAATAGTCTCAAGGGCGACCGCAAGGGTCGCCCCTACAATACTGGATATTTATTCGTAGGGGCAGACCTTGCGTCTGCCCTTCGTTCAGCAGTCCGGTTTCTCCGAAAACCGGGAAATACATTACAATTTGCTGGCAGGTCACATCCGCTGGACAGCGGACAAGACCTGCCAGAACAACTTTTTGAGACACGAGACTTGAGATATTAACTCGAAACTCGCAGCTCGAATCCATTTTCTAAATTAACAATAATTTTTACAAATGAAGTTATGATTGAACTTCGTTTTCATTCCCGCGGGGGGCAGGGCGGCGTGATCGCCGGGAAGATATTATCAGTGGCGCTGTTCAAGGAGGGGAAACATGTGCAGTCGTTCCCTTCATTCGGGGTGGAACGGCGGGCGGCGCCGGTGATGACTTTCGTTCGTTTCGACGACAAGCCCATCCGCATCCGCAGTCAGGTGTATAATCCCGACCATCTGGTGATTATGGACCCTTCGTTGATAAACTATATCCCGTTATTGCAGGGTTTGAAGGATGGCGGGATAATACTAATCAGCAGTGAAAGGGATGCGGAATCTTTCGGCTTCCCTGATAAGTATAAAACAGTAGCTTTCAACGCCGCCGAAATCGCTTTAAGGCATAGATTGGGGACACAGACTCAACCTATAATCAACACCGCTGTCATCGGCGCATGGGCGAAAGTCACGGGATTTGTTTCCCTCGAGGCTGTGATAGCGGCGGTTAGAGAGGAGATGCCGTTTCGCACTGAAGATAACGCGCTGGCGGCGGCGGAGGCGTATGAAGCGGTGTTGTAGGCTTTGGACTTTAGGCTCTGGGCTTTATATGCATTCCCACGCTGGAGCGTGGGAACGAGAGGGAAGGGCGGGTTATAAACCCGCCCCTACGAAGGGAGATGTGGTAGGGGTGGGTTTTTAACCCACCCAATACCCGCACAAAACAGCGAAAAGCCATTTTTGAGAATATAATGTCGACTGAAGAACGGATTATAATAAAGAGTTACCGTGAACTGCCGCCGATGGCGGCTTCTATGGGGCGGATGTCGGTCAACAATACCGGCAGCTGGCGCAATGTCGAACCTTATTATGTAAATCAAACTCCGCCTTGCTCATTACACTGTCCGGCGGGCAACGATGCCGCGGGATTCTTGAAATTGACAGCTGAGGGCAAGTTCCGGGAAGCCTGGGAGCTGATACGGGAGACTTCTCCTTTCCCCGGAGTATGCGGACGGGTATGCCCTCATCCCTGCGAAAGCGAGTGCAACCGGGAAACGCTGGGGGGACGAATCAATGTCCATTCTATTGAACGGTTCTTGGCGGATATGAATTTCGACGCTTCTGTTCCCGGTAAAAATATCAAATATCCCGATATAAGCATAGGAATAATTGGTTCCGGTCCGGCAGGATTATCCGCCGCTTATCATCTGGCGATGCGGGGATATCCGGTTATTATATATGAGAGCCATGAAACTACCGGCGGCATGATGCGCATCGGCATTCCCGATTACCGGTTACCGAAAGTGGTTCTCGACCGGGAGATTAATTTTATTCAAGCGATGGGAGTGGATATCAGAACCGGATTTAAGATTGGTGTGGATGCGATATTCAGCGAAATCCGGCGGCGGCATTCAGCCCTCTTCATCGCCACCGGTTTTCATCAAAGCCGAAAGATGGGGATTGAAAGCGAAGAACATCCCGATGTGATTCCCGGAATTGAAATCCTGAAGCGGATTTCGCAGGGATTAAATCCGAATCTGAAAGAGAAAGTATTAGTGATCGGCGGCGGCAATACTGCGATGGACACCGCCCGCTCTGCGATGCGATTCGGTTCAAAGGTCACAGTAGTCTACCGCCGGACGCGGGAGGAGATGCCGGCTATCGCTGATGAAATCGAAGAGTTATTATCCGAAGGGATACCCATCGAATTCCTCACTGCGCCGGTTAAAATCCATACCAAAGACGGAAATATAGTCTCATTGGAATGTATTAGAATGAAGTTGGGTGAAGCGGATGATTCAGGCAGGCGCAGACCTATTCCCATAGTAGGCTCAAATTTCCGTATCGAAACAGACCAAGTGATTTCCGCTGTAGGGGAAACGCCGGATTTATCGTTCATCGACGGTGAGTTGAAATTTGAGCGCTGGGGTATTCCCACCGATGATTTCGGCTTGACCAATATGGAAGGCGTATTCGCCGGCGGCGATGTGAGCGCGGGTGACGGTACCGTGACTCATGCGATAGGTTCAGGACGAAGGGCGGCGATAGCGATTGTGCGGTATTTGAAAGGTGAGAAATTTCAGGATATAGATAAAATTTCCCCCAGCCTGCAGAATGCGGGCGGCAGGATCGTCCGCTTGGATGATTTGAATTTGGATTATTTCGCGGATTTACCGCGGTTAACGCCGCCAAGCCTTGAAATAGACCGCCGCCGGGACAATTTCCGGGAAGTGACCGGCTCTTATGATGCGGCGATGGCTTTAGCGGAAGCGCAGAGGTGTATGTCCTGCGGCGTCTGCACATCCTGCGATAATTGTTTCATCTTCTGCCCCGACGCCGCTATTGATTATAACTTATCGGAAAATTCCAAATATACCATCGACCTCGACTATTGCAAGGGCTGCGGTATATGCGCGCAGGAATGCCCGAGGCGGTGCATCGAATTGAAGTAGGGGCGAAGCATTTTTTACAAGTGATTAATATTTTTATTGTTAACCTAAAATGCTTCGCCCCTACAAAAGCGGCAGGGCATTTGGAATTGTAGGGGCAAACGGCGTTTGCCCTTGCGAAAATTGTCAGCCGCGGTAAGGGCGAACACCGTTCGTCCCTACAGGCAGCCAGGTTTCACCGAAACCGGGTGAATCTGCTGGCAGGTCACATCCCGCAAAGGTGTGACAAGACCTGCCAGAACGGTGTTTTTTAACTTGCGAATTTGTAAACTTGCAGACTTGTTTTCAAGGAAAATAATGGAATCACCAAAAATGGTTGAACCTTTAAGAGATCACAAAAATTATCATATTTCGCCGGAAGAGATAATGTCCTGCGGGCATCTGGCTTGTCCGGGATGCGGAGCGGCGATAATAATGCGCCATGCGCTTAAAGTGTTCGGACGGAAAACGATAATGACCATGCCCGCTTGCTGTTGGGCGGTCATCGATGGCCCCTTCCCCTACTCTACTGTGGGGATTCCATTACTGCATGCTGCTTTTGAAACTACTGCTATCAGCGCTTCGGGTATACGAGCGGGACTGGATGTGCAAGGAATCAAAGGTATCAATGTGGTGGGATGGGCTGGCGATGGAGCGACATTCGATATCGGATTCGGTGCGCTGTCCGCCGCCGCGGAAAGAAACGAGAATATCATATATGTCTGTTACGATAATGAAGCTTATATGAACACCGGAATTCAACGCTCCTCCGCCACACCCTGGGGCGCTTGGACCACCACTACACCCATCAATATGCCCAAATCCGAACCTAAGAAGAACTTGGTGGAGATTATGGCCGCGCATAAAATACCCTACGCCGCCACCGCCACTATCGCTTATCCCGATGATTTGCGGATGAAATTAGAGAAAGCGCGGGATATGGAGGGATTCCGGTTATTACATATCTTTTCCCCCTGCCCGCCGGGGCATAAGATGGCGGAGAATATGTCGATCAAAGAATCGCGATTGATAGTGCAAAGCCGGGTGTTTCCGTTATATGAAGTCGAATATGGTAAAAAATACCGGCTGACGGTGAATCCGCCTCCGGTCCCAGTGGAAAAATATCTGGAGATTCAAGGCAGGTTCAAGCATCTGGATGAAACGGCGAAAAAGAAGATACAAGCGGATGTGGATGAGGCGTGGGAAACTTTGATGGGAAAGGTAAACCCTCATGCGCCGGCGGCGCGCCACCAAGCATGAAAATCGGATTATTGTTATCCGCCTGAATTCCCGCCTGCGCGGGAATGACGGCATTCCCTCTCGTTCCCACGCTCCCGCGTGGGAATGTATATTACAGAACAGTCTACCGTTCACCGTTCACTGTTTACCGTCGACTGTAAACTGTCGACTGTCAACTATTTTCAGGATAAACCCTCATGCGCCTGCGGCGCACAACTTAGAATGAAAATCAAGGTTCTGTCAGGCGGGGACGCCTGACAACACAGTCGAATGGTGTCGACTGCGGAGAGGTTGACACCACATTGAACTAGACCCTAGTGTCGCGTCACATTTGTATTGACGCATATAATATGTTGGTAATTGTTTAGCATTTCAGAAATGTTCGACCCCTTCAGGGTCGGTTATATTTGGTAATTATTTCCGTGGGCTAACGCCCACGGCTATTCAGGTATTTCCTTTTCAGGGAAAACAAACTCGACCATATAATCGGAGTTCAAACATCCCTGAAGGGGATGAATATGAATAGCCGTAGGTGAAACCTACGGAAAAGAATACCACGATAATCGACCCTGAAGGGGTCGAACCATAACACTAAACAGTCACATATGTTGTATTTCTTTACATAACTCAAAACTTTATCCGATACTTGATAGTTGACGCGACACTAGATCGGTTATAACTTTCGACTCGCAAGAGGATATCTTGGATTAACACAATCATTCATTGCGAATAAGTTAGGTATTAACCGTCAGACATTGATTTATTTTGAGAAAGGACATGGAAAATATGTCAATG
>JADHWD010000200.1 GCA_016783645.1 bacterium | reverse complement strand
CGACTCTCCGCAGTCGACACCATACATAATATAAACAATATCTTAGTGTCATGCGGGGACGCATGACACCACAAATATCAGGGAATGTAGGGGCGAACCCATGTGTTCGCCCTTGATACTATTTTCATATTTCGGGGTGTGCCGCCGGCGCATGAGGGTTTACTTTTAAAAATAGGGTCTAGGGTCTTGTTTCGGCAGGTCTTGCGCGCTGACAGCGGGTGTGACCTGCCAGAACAAAAAAATAGCTGTTAGCTGTTTGTAATTCGTTCCCGTCAGGTTTCAAGCGTATGCGTAACCTGATGGGGAAAAATCCCCCTTAGTCCCCCTTTTGAAAAGGGGGAAACAGAATTCCCCGGTATCGGAGAAACCGGGCTGCCTGTTGAGTCCGTACTTCTTGAGTCCTGAGTCCTGAGTCTAAAGTCCAAAGTCCAATTTTTAATTTATCAAGCAAAATATAAAAGCGGTCAGCGGTTTAGTGATAAATCGAGATTCGAGAATCGAGAATCGAGAATCAAGAATCGAGAATCGAAAATCATCTTCCCCATCCGGAATTATCCTCCATCTTACCGCGGAAATCCAATATGAATTTAACTTCTTCCTGCCCTAACCCTAAAGTTCGTGCAATTTCCGATGCGCTTAAATTCTGATCCGCCAGTTTGAATATCTGCTCTTTACTTTCATCGGTAATCACCTCACCATCATCCAAATCTTCCAATTCATCTTTTAAATCATCCGCAGGGGCAACCTTTTTCCCTCTACCTTCATCGATCAACGATTTCAACAACTCTGCCTCCGCTTCCCGGCTTTTCACCGGCCATTCAACGCCCGGTTCTGCGGGCTCAGGCGGTCCGGTTTCCAGCCTAGGTTCCTCATCGAAGATATCATCTCCCAAAGTATCCTTTATCAGTTTGTCTCCCCTGAATTTGATGTACAATTTGAAACTTATTAAACCGATGAGGATTCCTAATATGAGATAAACAAACCATGGAAAATCGGGAAATTTTCTGGTGGAAGGAGCTTGCGGGAAACCGCTGTCTTTGTACTGCGCAAGGAGGTTTTCCAATAACGCCAGCTGTTCGGCGGATACCTGCCCGCTGGTGTCAATTTGTGAACGCTGCACTATATCCGACCAGATCTCCTCAGCTTTGTCCAATCCGCCGGTCACCTGATAAATGAGAGCGAGTTTGCACTTAGGCTCCAGCCATTCCGCCGAATCTTGGACTATCTGTTCGAGATAAGCGGCCGCCTGCGCCCGTTGATTCATCTCATCATAGACTAAAGCGAGCTGATACTGCGCTCGAAGTCCATAACCGGATAATGCGCTTTCAAATGCGTGCACAGCTTCCGGATATTTTCCCTGCGTTTTTAGTATCAATCCCATTTCGTAGGAATCCGCCGCCTCTCCTGTATCGGCGGTAACGGGTTCTTCTTTAATTGGCGGCTTTTCCGGCTGGCGGGATTTTACAATCCCGCCCGGCCTGTGAGCGAAATCCAATACCAGCTGGAAGGGCCGGCGGTTCTCATATACCGTCAAATGATAATTCGCCGAAGTTTGGATTATCAGACTTGAACTTTGTTGATCATAGCGGGCGCTTTGAAAGAATCCGCCGGTAAACTTATCCATACTCTGCTTTCCCGCCACCATCGCCGTCCCGTCAGGGAAGCGGATGAAAATGACTCCGTCATCTTCCTGAATTCTATAGTCCAGATCCCGGTCGGCGGTGATAACTAAAAGCGTATAGTCCTTTTGCTTCCCCAATTGAATATCGACAATTTCAGCGCAGATCCCCTTTTCGGCGATTGTCAATGTGATGAAGAGAAATATTAGTTTATAATATTTCAATGGATTTATCACCGCTTTTTATATCCAGCATTTTAATCCCTTCCAGGTAATCCGTGGTGTCCGATTTGGTGAGGTTCTGCAGTTTATGAGCGATTTTCTTAATCCTCCGGCAGTTTTTATCCATGGCTTCAAGCTTTTCAACTATATCGTCCAGTCCCGCTTCGACCGCACGGTTTTTCACCAGATACAGATGCCCCATAACTATCGCCAGCGGATTATTAATCTCATGATTGATGGTGATCACCGTCTGCGCAATCGCCGCCCTCCGTTCCACCTCGATCAACTGGCTTTCAAGACGCTTCTGTTTGCTTATATCCTTCAGAACCGCCAGCGTCCCCACTATTCCGCCTTCAGGTTTCTCTAAACGGGAGATAGTTGCGGAAGTGTGGAATATTTCCTTCCCGCCGCCTTTTAAATCGATATTTTTATGTTTGACCTTCTCCGGCGGATTTAATAAATCCTCAGCGGTCTCTTCATCGGCGATTAAATTAATCACCGGCTGTCCTAAAAGCTGTTCCTGTTCATAGCCGTAATTTTCAATCGCCCGGTTGATGAAGATGATTTCCCCCTCTCCGGAACATACTATTATCAAATCATGAGCGTTTTCTAAAATGCTGGCGAGAAAATCCCGGGTTTCAGTGAGACTCTGTAACAGCCGGGCGATTTCCAAAGCTAAAGCTGTCTGGCTGGCTAAGAAAAAAATAATCTCAAAATCCGTGTCCTTGAAATCTTTAGGGGGGCGGTCAACCAGCGCTAATATAAATCCGAAGGATTCTCCGGCGATTATCAACGGGATTATCAAACAGCCCTTCTCGGCTTCAATCACCGGCTGATCCGGAGCGTTGACTATTATCGGCCTGGCTTCATTTAACACCCAGTGTATCAAACCCTCGTCCCAGTTCAGATTCACCAGTTCTTCGAATTTCTGACTAGTTTCCGCTGGATAAAGCTTTTTAAAATGAGCGTTTTCAACTTGATAAATACCTATCTCTTCGATAGGAATCATGGGGGTGATAGTGTCGATGAACAATCCGCATAGAGATGCGGCGTCATAGGTTGCCCTGAATGCGGCCGCTAATTTTTGCGCGGAGAGCAGTTCATTGAGGGTTTCGCGGGTCTCATTGTAAGCCCGCTCAGCGCGGGCGGTGCGCTCTTTAAGCTCTTTAATCTCATTTCCCGCAAGCGAATCTGAAGTGTCCCCTTTATACAGTTCGCGGGTCTTTTTCCAGATATCCTTCAGTTTGTCGATGGTATCCCGGTTCACATCCTGCGAATTGAGATCGTTTATCAAACCGGCGAAACCGGCTTTTAATCGCTCTAATCTGTCATTCAAAATATCCATCATCGAACCGCTTCACCTTCAGTATTCAATACCTGCACGAATGAATCGGCCTTTTCCAGTTCATGTTCAATCATCGAACGATAATACTTTTCATCGGGGCCTCCGTTAGTGCTATTTCGCATTTTAAGCACATTCCAGGCGTAGGGATTGAAATCATCTTTATATGTCTCCGCCCATTTCTCCGCTCCGAAATCGAGGGCGAAACGGTTGGCGGTATTAACTAAGGCGCTCAGCTTGATTTCAATAGCCGCTTTCTCCGGATGATGATGATACGCCACCGCTTCGGACATATAGCCCGGTAAGTTCCAGTTATCCACCAGCCAGCTTCCCAGTTCCGCATGGTCCGCCCCTAATATTTCGTTTTCGATTTCATATACTTTTCGTCCGTTCCCAGAGGCGGTTTCTAATATTTCAGCGAACTGTTCAGGGAATTTCTGCGATATCACCAATTTGCCCACATCGTGAATCAATCCGGTGACGAATGCTTCACCCGCCACTTTATATCCCGTCTGCCGCGACAGGAAACGGGCGATAATTGCGGTGTAAATACTATGCCGCCAAAATTCATTGAAATCGAATCCATCGGCGCCGCCCCATTTCTTCAGATGATCGAGGATAGTCATCGAAAGCGTCAGACTCTTCAAAGCGTCGAAGCCCAGCACCACCACCGCTAATGTGATTGTGCCGATTTTGCGGGGAAATCCGTAATAAGCCGAATTCGCTACTTTCAAAATACGCATCGTCAAAGACTGATCCGCCGAAATCAATTTGGCGAGATCGGAAGCGGAAACATTGGGATTGTTCATCATATCGGATATCTGCAGAGCGATACCCGGCAGGGTGGGCAGATCCCTAAAGTTCCTCGTTATATCTTTAAGCTTACTCTTATCCAACAAATTCCCCGTTATACGGAAATTAATCTGTAAATAGATTCAAGTTTAGAGCTGCGAGCTGCGAGTTAATATCTCAACAGTCTGTCCGAGAATATATCATTCTATTTACTTTGAAAATAGCAGTAGGGTGGGTTCTTAATCCACCTTTGTATGCATTCCCACGCTGGAGCGTGGGAACGAGATGGAAACTGTATTATCTGTAGGGACGCAAAATTTTGCGTCCCTACTATCCGCATTCTATTTTCATGCTAAGTTGTGCGCCGCAGGCGCATGAGAATTATCCTGATTGCACAAATTTTAAACCGTGATATCAATAATATGATCGCCGCTGGGACGGCGCTTGGATTCCTCCTCTTTCTTCTTTTTACGGCGTTCCCGCTCTTTTAACTCTTTACGCTCTTTCTCTTTCTCCTTTTCGGACTGCAGTTCAATTTGAGACTGTTCATCTATCGGTTCAGCGGTCTCTTTCTGCTGCTGAGCCTGCTTCTGCAGTTCTAAAACGAAAGCCTTCTGAGCTTCATCAGGCTGCTGCCTTAAGTGCTGAAATACTCGTTCCACAGCCTGGGTCTTGGACAAATTATCCTGTAAATCCAACGGCTTGACCATAACAAGCCTCCTTTCCCGCTGTCATTTTCACAATGCGGAAAAAACTATATTCTCTATATCGGCGGTGAAGCTGATCCGAATCTCATAGTTCTATTAATTTAACTTTTTCATTAGGTTAAATGTTTCATAATGGGCTTTAGGCGCTTGGCTTGGGGCTCAGGGAAAGACTCAGGACCCAGGACTCAGGACACATGACTCAAGGCGCAACAGTCTCTGTCCGGGAATGTCATTGCGAAAGGCTGAAAGCCTTGTGGTAATCTCACTAATTGATTATCAATAAGAGAGATTGCTTCGCTTCGCTCGCAATAACAAAAGGTATTTTTTATATTCTCGGACAGACTGTTGAGACTTCAAACCATCATCGATTAGTGACCGCCGACATAAGCATCGCCTTCATAGTCAATATCGCCTTAGTGTGTATCTGCGAAACTCGGGACTCGCTGATTTCCATCACTAATCCGATCTCCTTCAATGTCAACTCTTCATAATAATATAGAGCGATCACCAGCCGCTCCTGTTCCGATAAAGATTTTATCGCCTCAATAGTCAGCTCCTTTATTTCATTCCTTTCCATCCCGAAATAGGGGCGGGAAGTCTCATCGTCCTCGACAATATCAGCCAAACTCAAAGTATCTCCCTGCTTATTAGTCAGGGAATCATCGAGGGACATGAGGGTCACAAGCGAAGCGTCGTCTAAAATCCGATAATAATCATCGATATCGATATCCATGTAATCAGCCAGCTCCCGGTCATTGGGGGAGCGCCCCAATTCGCCGGATAGTTTCTGGAGAGCGGTCTCCAATATGCGGGATTTGGCTCTGATGGAGCGCGGGGCCCAGTCCAATTCCCGCAGGCCATCGAGGATTGCGCCTTTGATGCGGGGAATGGCGTAAGTCTCAAACTTCACTCCCACCGCCGGATCAAAACGGTCTATAGCATTGACCAGCCCCATTAATCCGGCGCTCTCAAGTTCACTCAATTCCACACTGCGGGGCAGAGAAACTATCATCCTGCCCGCCACCTGCTTCACTAACGGGATAAAATGTATAAGCAGTTCCTCCCGCAGTTTCATATCCCAGGTCTTGCGGAACAGGCTGAACTTCGCCATTATGTCAACTTCCGGCTCCATCTAATACATACTCATCGATGATATGTGATATTTGATATGTGAAATGTGATATTGTATTGGCATTTTAATCTGAAAATAGCTGTTAGTAGGGTGGGTTCTTAACCCACCTGTGGTACGCATTCCCACGCTGGAGCATGGGAACGAGATGGAAGGGCAGACACATTGGTCTGCCCCTACAAATAAACATCGGAACTGTAGGGGCGAACCCATGTGTTCGCCCTGAAAAATATTTTCATGCTTCG
>JADHWD010000014.1 GCA_016783645.1 bacterium | reverse complement strand
CGGATGATTCCGGTTATAATTGGAGCGGCTGCTGGAATGGTTCTCCCGGTATGATTGGTGGTGATATAACGCCCGGAGACATCACCATAGATCCCTTCAATGACCAGCATCTTGTGGTGGTATGCTATGTATGGCCGGTAGAATACAACGAATACCGCTGGATCGAGAGCTTCGATGGGGGAGTGAATTGGGCGCCGCGGATATTGGATTTTCCCTCGCCGGCGCCTTCAAAAATCGCCTTCGACCCGACGCAGGAGGGAGTGATTTATCTTGGCACCGAAGAGCAGGGGCTTTTTAAATCGATCGACAATGGTGAAAGTTGGGTCAACATAAGTTTCGACATCTGCCGCGGTCGTCCGGTGCTGTTCGTTAAGGTCGATTCTACCGGAACAGTATACACTTCGATAGAACCTGTCGGTTTCTATCGCAGTTCTGACGGCGGTGAAAGCTGGGAGCATTTGACCGAGAGTTTTCCGGGCGGGGGAGTGAATTTTTTTTTAGACCGCCAGCCGGAGAGCGATAGAACGCTCGCCTCCCAAGTGTCGCATCTCTCAATATTTCAGGATGATGAATGGAACCGCATCGATCAGACCCTGCCGATAGAAGCTGGCTTGGAAGTGCGGGGATTGTTCGATCCAATCAATCCGGACAGAATTTACGCCGCGACCGATTATTACAACTATGGTACGCCTAATCTTTGGTATACCGACGATGCGGGCGTGAATTGGACCGCGGTGGAAAGTCAGCCGGATACCATCGACAATATTTTTTATCTCGACAAGATATTCTCCGGCGATCCCCGGCTTATTGTGAAAGTCTCCTATGGCGGATTGTGGATTTATGAAACAGATTCCGGCTTGTGGGAAGATATCACTCCGCCCGGCGCGTCGTTCAGTTATTTCGACCAGCCGCGGGCGTCTTCCTTAATTCAGGGTTTAGTGTATTATGGAGGAAATGGTTTCGCTTATCGGAGCGATAACTGCGGCGAAGATTGGATTTCTCTCCCTTTACCCAACATCAGCCAGCATAATTGGAAATTATTCCCTGACCCTATCAGTCCTGATATGGTCTGGGCTTCGCGGATAGACGCTTATCCTCTCCTTCGCAGTTTCGACCGGGGGGAAAATTGGGAAGTTTGCTTCTCTCTCTATTTCTCTTCTCCCGGCAATTGTGTCACTTCCATCTGTCGGTTAATGGATTATCCTGATGTTACAGTAGCGGGTGTTTGGAATCCATATTCCACATTCATCAGCTATGATTCTGGGGATAACTGGGAAGCGTTTGCCGAAGGATTGAATTATCAGACAACTTTCTATCATATGATTTGCGAACCGGATGAAGGCGGGATTATATGGGCGGCTACTTCAGATGGTGTGAAAAAACTTGATTGGAACGATGTCGCGGTGGAGATAAGGGATATCGCTTCGGTTTATGATAATAAATTGCATTCCCCTCATCCTAATCCCTTCAATCCCGCCACAGTTATCAGTTTCGAGCTTAAAGATGCAGGTGAAGTGAGTTTAATTGTATATGATGTTCAAGGGCGGGAGGTGCAGTCACTCGTCACTGGTCACTTGTCACTCGGATATCATGAAGTGGTATTCGATGGGACGAATCTATCCAGCGGGATGTATTTTGTCAGGCTGGCGGTGGACGGCGGGCAGCCGGCAGTGAGAAAAGTGGTGCTGATGAAATAAATAATTGAGAATAGTGAATTTAGAATAGTGAATAGTGAATAAAAAAATGAGATTCACAGTGGATTGAGTGGATTAAGTAATTTCAATCCACTTAATTACTCAATTACTGTGAATATTCATCCGCTTAATCCGCTTCATCTGCTGTGAATCTTATTCCGAATTCCGATTTAGAAAGATTCACAAGCTATTATAGCTATTAAAGCTAAACAGGAGAACAGACTTTAGTCTGTTCAAAGGTGTCGGACTAAAGTCCGACCTCCTAATTATTCCCATCATTACCATTATTACCAGTGAATCTTATCTGCTTAATCTGCTTAATCTGCTGTGAATATCAATCCCCTTTCCCCTTTTCATTCGATGTGAATCTTCATAAAAAAAGCCGGGCGTTATCCCGGCTTTTCTATTCAGCGGACTATTATCGATTAGCCGGCTGTGATTTCGATCGCTTTAGGTTTGGCGGCTTCCGATTTGGGCAGTAATACGGTCAGGATGCCGTTTATGAAAGAAGCCTCGATCTTACCGTTATCCACCGGGGCGGATAGTCTGAAAGCCCTGGTGAACCTGCCGTAGCGCCGTTCGTATAGATGATATGAACTGTCCTTGACTTCCCTGGATTCCTTCTTCTCACCGTTCAAAGTCAGGATATTATCCTGCAGGGAGATCTTGACATCGTCCTTATTCAAGCCGGGCAGTTCCGCTTTCAATTGAAATTGATCAATTGTCTCAGCAATATCAACCCGGGGAACCCATTCCCCGCCGGAGAATTCCCCGCCTTCATATTCCCGGTTGAAAAAACGGTGGAATAGTCCGTCCATCTCGCCGCGGATATTCCATAAATCGCGTCTCGGATTGCAGCGTATCAGTGTCATCGTTCATCCTTCCTTATAGTTAAGTTTCTCTGATTAAATTTACTTTGTTTTTAATCTTTGCTTTTTGATTTTTCTTTTCGCATCGGTCATTTCCGATTTCGCTCTATAATAGTGCAAACGATGTGCCAATTTAGTAATTTTATATATATCAACATCTTAGAATTTACATTTAAAGAGCCAAAGCTCATCAACTCCTAAAGAATGACATTATGGCATTAAATTGCGCCATAATGACATTGTTTTGTCATCATCGGTCATGATGAAAAAGTCGATTTTTATATATATTTTGTTTATTTTACTATGTTGAATATTTATAAAATCTGCAATTCTGCAAGCCGGCAAGATATTCGATATTCCTGACTGCTAACTTGAGGACTTGTAGACTTAGGAATTTAGAATTGAACGGAGTATCAAACGGAAAAATATAATGCCGGATATCGTGAAATCGATGGCGGATGACGCCGCGCTGAAGATTAAGATGTATCAGGGGCTTTTTGAAGCCAACGCCGCGGTGGCTTCATCCCTCGACCGTGAAGAAGTGCTGAATATCATCCTGGAGAAAGCCCGCGAGATGTTGAATTGTAAGGCGGGTTCGATTTTCCTGCTGAATGCAAACACCGATGAACTGGTATTGGAAGCCAGCACTAATATATCGCGGGAAGAGGCGGCGCAGATCCGATTCCCCAAAGGATTAGGGGTGGCGGGATGGGTGGCGGAACACGGCGAAGCGGTGGTGCTGGAAGATATCAGCAAAGATCCCCGCTTCTATCCCGGAGTGCAGGAAAAATTGGGCTTCTACACCACTTCATACTTATGCGTCCCTCTGAAAGTCAATGACCGGATTATCGGCACAGCGCAGGTATTGAACCGGGAGGATGGCAAGCCCTTCAGCGAATATGACCTGCATTTTATGGAGGGCTTCGCCCATCAAGCCGCAATAGCCTTGGAAAACGCCCGCCTGCATCAAGAAGAGCTGGAAAAGAAGCGCATCGAGGAAGAATTAGCGCTGGCTTATAGAATCCAGCAGAACTTGTTACCGAAGCAGAATCCTCTCCTCGCAGACTATGATATCGCGGGAATCAGTTATCCTTCAAGATGGGTCGGCGGTGATTACTATGATTTTATCCCCCTGACGGATGATAAGTTAGGGATCGCTATCGCCGATGTCTGCGGTAAAGGAGTTCCGGCGGCGGTGCTGATGTCTTCAGTGCAGGCGGCGCTGCATTCCCTGACGACTTTGAATCTGTCTATCAACGAGATTATTCATAACCTCAATTATTATTTGGTGAAAAACAGCGGCTTAGATAAATTTGTCACCTTCTTCTACGGAATACTTGATAAATCGAAGCATGTTTTCAGATATGTCAACTGCGGGCATAATCCGCCTCTATTTCTGAAGAATAGCGGCGGTGTCATTCTGCTAAAAGAAGGCGGGATGGTGCTGGGTGTCAACGAAGATGAAAAATTTGATACCGGCGAAATTGAATTGAATACGGGAAATGTGATTTTAATGTTCACCGATGGAGTCACCGAAGTTCATGGGATTGGCGGCGAATTATTCGGCGAAGAAAGGCTGCTGGAATCAATCAAACTATTAAAATACCGAAATTCGAGGGAAATCCTTCAAGGTATCCATGATGAAGTTTTAGATTTTTCCCAATCCGGTCAACCTGATGATGATTTGACGATGATCTGTATTAAGCGTATTTAGTGTATGGTTCTTATTAATAACGACTTGTGCTAGTTAAATGGTATTTCTATGAAGATGGCGGGGTCAGGGACGACCCCGCCTACCTTAGTCTTGTAGTCCGGGTCGTCCCTGACCCGGACATACATAATCCCAAAATTCAGAAAGTTAGAATCTTATATGTTCTTTTAAGTTATATAATATCAATCAGATGGCGGAGTATTTTAAATAGCACAAGTCGTTATTAATAAGGATTGTATGCAAGTAGAAAAGTTTATAAATTTGTGACAATCAAATCTGTTTTTCTTGAGCCTTGAGCCCTGAGCCTTGAGCTTAAAGCCCAAAATCAAAAATAAAAAATCTTTAACTAACATTCAGAAATATTAACACCAGAGGTCAATATGCCGCAAATAGGGACCGCCGGGCGGAAAGGGGATAATGTCCGCTCCGACTGCCAAGTGAGCTTCGAACCGCGGGATACCGGAGGCTGTGAAATATCAGTCCGCAGTAAAGTGGAATCGATGTACGGCGATGCTATCCGTAGACAAGTTGATGAAGTATTGCGGGGACTGCAAATTGAAAACTGCAGGTTAGAATTAGAAGACTACGGCGCATTACCCTTCACCATATCCGCCCGGATAGAGACCGCTGTCCGGCGCGCCGGATTTAATCCGCCGGAATATTTACCGGAAATGAAGGATTACTGCAATTATACGACATCGCGGGAAAGGTTCCGCCGGTCAAGGTTATATCTGCCGGGTAATGAACCGAAGTTTTTCATCAACGCCGGACTGCATAAGCCTGACGGCGTGATATTGGATTTGGAGGATGCGGTTGCGCCTTTTGAAAAAGACGCCGCCAGGATGTTAGTGCGCAACGCCTTGCGCCAAGTCAACTTCTACGGCGCTGAAAGGATGGTGCGCATCAATCAGGGGCAGCGCGGCTTGGATGACCTCGATTGGATTATCCCCCATAATGTCCATGTTGTGTTGATCCCCAAAGTGGAAGCGCCGGAACAAGTGAAAGCGGTAGATGATAATATTCAAAAGATAAGGAAAGAACGCAGTATTGAACCTCAGGTTTATCTTATGCCAATAATCGAAAGCGCCTTAGGCGGGATCAAGGCTTACGAAATCGCCATTGCTTCCAAGAATACGGTTTCGTTAGCGCTGGGATTGGAAGACTACACCGCCGATATCGGCACGCAAAGGACTCTTGAAGGTAAGGAGAGTTTCTGGCTCCGTTCTGTGATAGTGAATGCGGCCAGAGCCGCCGGAATTCAGCCGATTGACACCGTATTCTCCGATGTCGCCGATATGGAAGGATTGAAGCAGAGCGTAGTTGAAGCCAAATCGCTGGGATTCGACGGCAAGGGATGTATACATCCGCGGCAGATTTCCGTCATACATGAAACCTTCGCCCCGGAAGCCAAGGAGATTGAAAAAGCGGTTAAAATCGTTACCGCTTTCCAGAAAGCTGAGAAAGAGGGATTGGGTGTAGTTTCGTTAGGCAGTAAGATGATCGACCCACCTGTAGTGAAAAGGGCTCTGCGGACGGTGAAGATGGCGGAAATATTAGGGAAACTGCCGAAGGGGTGGCGGGACCAATAAATCAAAAAATTACCGGTTATCCATTTAGGTCAGGAAATCTTATTATTCATTAAGGGCGGGTTAAAAACCCGCCCCTACTTAACTCTGAACTTTTTAATATTGAAGAAGCATATGCCTATAATATAACACCGGCGCTTAAACGAGAAATCAGGAGGATAATTTACCTGCATTTCAATGAACTTGTTGAAGCTTGGGAGAATCGATGGAAACCGTAATAAAAGAACGAATATCCATACTCGCTTCCAGAGTCGAAGCGCAGACCGAAGGATTAGTTATAATCACAGCGAATAAAAGATATCTCGTCAAATGGGAAAATTGTTCATCCAAGCTCGCCGCAGCTTCCCAGCAAGAGCGGATGCAGTTTGAACTGTCGCCTTCCGGATATGGGATTCACTGGAAACTGCTGGATGAAGATTTGTCGATTACGGGATTGGTAAGTTGTTAAAATAGCGGAAATTCTGGGAATGATTAAAGCATTAAATTGACAAAATGTCAATTATTCTGTACATTTAAAAGTACAATTTAATTTTTTGGAGAAAACATGCCGGTTCTAACCGCCACCGAGGCTCGCAACAGCTTTGCCAGCCTCATCAGGGAAGCTGAAAAGGATATCGTTCAGAGATAACCCAGCATAACAAACCTGCCTTAGCCGTGATGTCGTGGGAACTCTATGAATCGTTGATCGAAACACTGGAAATCCTCAGCGATCCGGATATGTTGAACAGCATTCAACGGGGTGAGAAGGATATTGCGGAAGGCAGAGTAAGCGATTGGAAACAAGTGAAAATAAATTAGAAGGTTAATTGAACGCTGGAAAGGACAAAATGAGTGATGATATGAAAATTCCAAGAGTATCACGCGAACATTTCAGCGTTGTCCCGCTTGATCACCGGTCAGATGAGAAGTATTGGCAATCGCGGAGCGTGGAAGAACGATTGGAACATCTGGAATTACTAAGGCGGATAAATTATGGCGATGCTGCTGCCGGGAGACTTCAAAGAGTTTTTGAAGTTGGTGAACGAAGAAAATAACTATTAAAGGCTTGGAATGAAACCTAATCTTACTCTAAATCGACTAAAATCGGAAGCTAAGACATTCGCTGCATTGGAATCATTGTATAAAGAATCCTCAATCTTCGGCGTCACTGACGGCAAAGCGGTCGGAACTTACTTTGAACATAAGTTCAGAAATTATCTTAGGGAAAAATATAAATATTCAGAAGGAAGTTCCGCAAAAGGCATAGACTTTCCCGGACTTGAGGTCGATATGAAGGTTACCAGTATCAAACAGCCACAATCTTCCTGCCCCTTCAAATCCGCCAGACAGAAGATATATGGATTGGGATATTCTCTTTTAGTGTTTGTATATGACAAAACAGATGATGCTTCAACCTCCACCGGTACGCTGAATATTCTTCATGTAATATTTGTGAATAAAGAACAAACAGCCGATTATCAGACCACAACAGGAATAAATAAAATAATTGAAAATAATGGAAATAAAGATGATATATTAGCTTTTCTCTACGAGAGAATGATTCCAGTGGAGGAGATTGAAGCCTTTAAAATTGCTAATGAGATATTTAAGAATCCTCCGGAGACCGGTTATCTCACGATTTCTAATGCGCTTCAATGGAGGCTTCAGTACGGAAGAATAATCGATCAAGCAGGTGCAGTTCAAGGAGTGGTAAGACTTAGGTGATAATGAGAACTTTACGACAGAAGCAATTAGAGTACGGTGATTTTCAAACGCCGCTTAATCTTGCCCGTGATGTCTGTTCGGTTCTATATAAAATGGGATATCGACCAGCTTCGATTATAGAACCAACATGCGGAACGGGGGCATTCATCCGCGCTGCCGCGGAAGTTTTCACAGATGTGAAGATAATACTTGGATTCGATGTCAATCCCCATCATATCGAAAAAGCGAAGAATCATATCTTAACGGTTTCTCATCAGCAAGAAATTATCATCAAGGAATCAGATTTTTATTCTACAGATTGGCGGAATATCATAAAATCATTAGAGGATCCGATTTTAATTATAGGGAATCCGCCCTGGGTAACAAATACTAAGCTTGGAGTTCTTGACAGCGATAATATACCAATTAAATCGAATGTTGATAATCTCAAAGGTATTGAAGCGCTCACCGGTAAAGGTAATTTCGATATTTCGGAATATATAATAAGAGAAAATATCGATTGGCTAAGTTCACGAAGAGGTATTATCGCGATTTTGTGTAAGAAATCCGTTGCCCGTAAAGCGCTACTATACGCTTGGAAAAATAAGATTCCGATATGTAATGCTAATATCTATAAAATCGACGCTAAAAAACAATTCAATGTGAATGTCGATTCATGTTTATTACTAATTCAAATTGATAAAGGTGGATCTTCCGCTGAATGCAGGGAATATAATTCCCTGTCGTCGAATTATCCATCTAAAGTATTTGGATTTCAAGATAATCAACTTATCGCTGATATTGCATTATATGACAAACGGAAAAATCTTGTATCTGAACAACCAAATGGCTGGCGTTCAGGCATTAAACATAATTGCAGTAATGTGTTTGAATTTAGAAAAATTAATGAAAAATTTATAAATAATCTTGGTGAAACCACAGATATTGAGCCGGAATGTGTTTTTCCTATGCTGAAAAGTTCGGATTTGTTTTCAGATAAAGAACCTAACCGCTGGATGTTGGTTCCGCATAAAATAATGCGGGAAGATCCGAAAGATCTGCAGTTTTCGGCTCCCAATACTTACAGATATTTATTAAATCATTCTGATTTGTTAGACAACCGAAAGAGTTCGATTTTCATAAACCGCCCCCGTTTCAGTATATTTGGAGTGGGCGGTTATTCATTTACACCATGGAAAATCGCTATTTCCGGTCTCTATAAGGAACTCAAATTTGTAAAGATTGGACCTTTTAAAAACAAACCGGTTGTTCTTGATGATACCTGCTATTTTATTCCCTGTCATGACGAGAAGGAATGCGAATTCATTCACTATATTTTGTGTTCAAATGCCGCAAAAGAATTTTATTCAGCATTCATCTTTTGGGACGCAAAGCGTCCGATCACTGCGCAGATTTTAAATATGCTCGATATTATTAATACTGCTAAAGAAATCGGAATGGACCCTGAATATATTCATGAATTAGCTGAAAGAAAAATGTTGAGTATTTTAAAGAGGAGAGGACAATCGGCGTTAAATATGATGATTAATCAAAACACTATTTAAATACATGCGGTTTATGAACTCATTTTTAATCAAAAACGCCGCCGGACACCTTGTTCCCCGCCACATCAACGGGATAGAGTACCCGCTGAATATTGGTGCAAATATATCCAAGTTATAGATTTATAGATGGCAAATATATTTGAGGGAACAAGATATGAAGGCTTACCCGAAAAATCCAAAACTTATAAATGAGATAATCCGCCGTATTGCGGAAACTGTGCACCCGAAGCGGATTATTCTCTTCGGTTCACGGATTCGGGATAAATCCGGACCGGACAGTGACTATGATATAGCTGTCATTTATGATGGTCCGGAGTCCAAGCGGGAATTGGATTTGAAAATAAGAAAGTTGTTCCGCCCCCCTGAGTTCTCACTGGACTTGTTCATTCTGACCTCGGCTGAGATGGAACGGTTCCAGCATGTCGCTAATACGCTTGAAAAGGAAGTTAGTGAAAATGGGATTGTTTTATATGGATGAAGCGGAACGACAGAATGTGAAGCGCTGGTTGAGTCGAGCGCGTGAGGACTTGATTACTGCACGCGCTTTACTCAAACATCAACCTGATGTACCTGCTATAATCAGCTTCCATGCCCAGCAATGCGCCGAAAAGATGCTAAAAGCATATCTTACATTAAAAGGCAAACATATCGAAAAGACCCATAATCTCACCCGTCTGGTAAAACTCTGCGCCGATTTCGATGATGATTTCTCACAATTCTTCGACTTTGCCGATGAACTTTCTCCTTATGCAGTGAGCACCAGATACCCTGATGACTGGCGTCCTTATTCTCAAAATGAGGCTGTAGCTGCAGTAGAGAAAGCCGATCAGATTATGAATTTTGTACTTTCCAAGTTAAATGAACTTAATATTGAATCAAATGGCTTATCTTTATGAAAGAAGAACTCATTAAAAAACGCCGCCATCCAACTCGTCCCAAAATATATCAACCGCTAAATTATCTTTCAAAAAACGCTGTTGAGTACCTACTCATTTCATCACTTTATTGCGCCCTTCCTGCTTGGCGCGGTAAAGATTTATATCAGCGGCGTTGATTAAATCGCTGGTAGTTTCATAATCTTTGCCTTTTTCCATCGCCGCCACCCCGGCGGAAATGGTGATTTTCAGATTCTTATCCTCCATCCAAAATGAATGATTCTCAATGATCATCCGGAATTTTTCCGCTACGATATATGCGTTTTCAGCGCTTGTTTCAGGCAGAATAACCGCGAATTCCTCGCCGCCGTATCTCGCTAAAATATCTGAAATGCGGATATTGGTCTGCAGGAGGCGGGCGATCTCCTTCAGCGCCAAATCGCCGGTCAAATGTCCGTATTCATCATTGACTTTCTTGAAATAATCCACATCCAGCAGAACCAGCGATAACTGGCTTTCATGGCGCAATACGCGGGAGAATTCTATAGCGAGATGTTCCTGAAAATAGCGGTGATTGTAGATGCCGGTCAAACCATCCATCTCCGCCCGCTTCTGCAGTTCCTCGTTCATGAGCCTAAGCTGATGCGCCAGTTTTTCCGCTTCAAGTTTTGCCTTCATCAATTCACGATTCATCTGTTCATAAGTCAAATTTAACTGCCCTAATTGAATATTTACTTCCTGCAGAATCCTGGTATAATTCGGCTTAAATGACATTTTAAAATCGAATATCTTCGCCAGTTTCTCCGTCTCTTCGCCCATCCTTTCCATGATATCTCTCATGCTGTCTTCTGACATATCCAGCCGGGTTTTCGCCGCCTCCATCAACGCATCCAGCGATTCTTTTTTACTATCAGCCCTGAAAACATTCAACATCAAATGGGCGGTATATACGATAGGGATCAAAATTTCGTCCCGCCAGCTGAATGTGTCAGGCGGATCGGATGTATGATGAAAGAAAATGGGAATCACAATTTTATCGGAAAAATCCCAACGGCGTAGTAGCATCGAGCCGATGCGGGTATGATCCCACAAAAAAGCTTCGCGTTCCATCCTGCATAGTCTTTTGTCGCAATAATCCACTTTACTAAGGATAGCCTTGTAGTCCTCAGGATAGTGCAGAGCTAAAACCGCCTGCCCGATATTCATCAACACACCCATGAAGAATGCGGATTCGCTGAGGTTAGGCTGATAATGATTCGCCAGCAGTCTGCAGGCTGTTCCCAGTATGAAACTGTCCTCGGCGAAACGATCCAAATCGATTATGAAACGCTCTTTATTGTTGGGAAAGAGCACTGATAAAGTGATTGTGAGCTTTTTCAGCGATTTGAATCCGAGTGAGATCAACGCCTGCTTGATATTAGCTATTTCCCTGGTGAATCCATAGAAGGGCGAATTCACAATTTTAAGCAGACGCTGCGCCGTTTCTTTTCGCTCCTCTATTATTTCTCTGAAAGAGTCTAAAGCGGCCTTCTCAAATCGAGATAACTCTATAGTCTTAAGGGCTGTATCGGACAACAGGGGCAGATTGTCCGAATCGGCGACAATTTTTTCAAGATTCACGGTTTTCACAGCCACTTCAATATCCTCGCGGTATATTATTCTTTTAAGATGGCAGCCGGCGGCCGGTCCTATGCGCTTAAATAAGCGGTATTATATGTTCCTGCAGGGGCGAAGCATTTTGGGGAAGATGATGGAAACAACTACCTGCAAGATAAAATGCTTCGCCCCTACATTATCTCTGCTTTTTGACAATCTTTATTATAGTCTCAAAATCACGCTGAACCATGAAAGGATGTGTGGGAATAGTGACCATCCCGTCAGCGATAATCTTGGAATTGGGGAATGCCTCCTTGCGGTATCCCAGCTCATAAATATGATGATTAGGATATAAATACATCCTGGCGCTGTCAATCCCCTTCTCCCACAACTTCCGCTGAACCCTGATTCGGCCGCTCTCGTTGAGGAACACTACCGGCAGATGATTGAAGACCGGTTCAGCGCCGGGAATGATTTCCGGGAGAAGGATGTGAGTGCAGTTTTTCAGCTCTTGATACATGAACATGCCGTTAGCTTTGCGCTGGCTGTTGTATATATCCAGCTGTTTTAGTAATATACGGCCTAAAGCGGCTTGGAGGTCATTGAATTTTAGGGCGTCGAAGGATTTATGCACTTCGGTGGATTTATAACCCTTGATGAAGGAATAAAAAGTTCCGTAGACGCCGGGGCGCATAGCTAAAGCATAGGCCAAAAGCAGGGCGGCGGTCTTGATTCCCGCCGGATTTTTAGGCAGCCGGTCCCGCTCCCTGCGGGTCAACACTGCTAAATCGATGTCTTGAAAAGCGGCGAATCCTCCGGAATAAGTGGAAAAATTTTTGCCTTTACATAGACTGAAGATGGCGGAACCGGCGATACTGCCCGCCATTTTTCCATTCAATTTTGCGCCCGGCGCTTGGCAGGCGTCCTCGATGACGAATATCTCTTTTCCCGTCACTTCAATAATCTTATCAAGCGCGCAGGGAAAACCGAACATATGCACCGGAATAATAGCGAGGGTTTTCGGGGTTATCTGCTCTGCCAGCGATTCCGGATCCATGTTGAATGTTTCTTTGGAAACATCACAGGTTTTGGTGATAAGTCCCGCTTTATCGAAAGCCAATTTCAATGTGGGCACTGTATAAGCGGGATATATGACCTCGTTCCGGTCAGGTTTAAATTGCTTCATCGCCAGCAATATTAGATACTGCGCGGTAGTGCCTTTGTTGACCAACAGCGTGTCTTTCACACCCAGCCACTCTGCTATTTCCTTCTCAAATAGTGCGATATTATCTTCACCATCGCGGTTAAACCACGCGCGCAGTATTTGCGGCACCGCTATCGGCACCGCGGTTGTCGGTATTTTTCTGAATATAGGAGTCATAGTTTTTTGTATTTTTTCAAATTAATTTCCAAGATGACCGTATTCTCTTAAAAGCCGATTAGAGCTTTTCTCATTATAAATTTTGCCCCGTGGCTTATTTAATAATCTCTTATTATCAACATCTCCTTTTAGATCTTTATCATCTGTGCATATAAGGCGGAACCGCCCCGCCCGCATTAACGCTATTACATGTTTGTCATCAGATTTGCATAGCTGCATTTTATCTAAATTTAATTCAAATTCTATATTATCTTTTCCAATCACCTTGAGTTTGCCTATTTGATCTAACAGTTTAAGCCACTTACGGACTTCTGTAACTTTTATCAACTCATCATAATTTAATCCCCCGGAGCCTAACTTCCCGTCCTTGAAAAAAAGCCACTTGAAAAGTTCAGGATATACGCTGTTTTTTCTGAATACTATGGAACATACATTTGCGTCAATTACTATCGCCATTGAACTCTCTCGTTAATAAATTGTACTCCTCTTCCATGAAAAATTTACGATATGAAGCTGGCGGATTGATCAGACTGCCGTTCTCGTCTAATTTAATCTCATATAATTTAGTGCAATTATCTTCCATTTCAGTATAAATCAGATTTACTTCATCGGATTTAATCGTTCCTTTTGCGATTTCCTGCCGTATCCTGTCAATTATGTAATCGCTGTGAGTTTCTATCATGAATCTTTTATCTTGATCTTTGGCGATTCTCACTAAAACTGTGCCTAAAGCCGCTTGCGCCCGGGGATGCAGATGAACTTCCGGCTGCTGCATTAATATCATCGAGCCAGATTTGACTAGTAGACTTTCAGTGACTATAGGAAGCGCTTGAGAAACTCCATAGCCTACATAAGCGATATTTCTTGCCGGTCCATTGACCTTTACATTCAGCGCGAACCGGCTGCCTTTTGGCTCACCGAATTCCTTAATAGATATTTTTGAAAAGAGTCCGCTCTCCAATCCAAATTCTTCGATGGACTTTATTAATCCAGAAGTCAAATTATCTCTAAATTCCCGTTCAATTACAAAAGGAATATGATTTCCTTCAGGAGTATAAATGTCACCATGCAACTCATAAGTTGTTAGCGGTTTGGATCTAATCGGAGCTATATTTACTATATTATAATTCGAGTAATTTATTATAAATCTTAATTCGTTCACAAAATCACGATAATTTGTTTCTTGATTAGGCAAATCATGTGATTTTTTAAATAATTCAAAAACAATTAATTTTAAAATTGTTTCTGGTGGAAACTTGTTTGAAATATCATCGTAGTCAAGGTTTAAATCAATTACCTTACTCGAATTGTCAAGTTCTCTACATACTCCATTAAAAAATAAATCAAAGTCATATTTATCAATAAGTTCATTCTTATTATGTCTATAGATGATAGCTTTTATGTCCTTTTCATAAAGTATATCAAAATAAAAGTTTTTCAATCCTAATTGAAACCTATGAAGTTTAGGTTGACCTTCTGAATTTTCATATTCAGCTTTCAAGATTCCTTTCTTATAATTATAATGTTGTTTAGTTCTATATCTATAGAAAAATCCCATACCTAATTTCAAAAACTTTTCTTTTTTAGATCTTCCGCCTCTTTTGGTTATGAAATCATTAAAACTTCCAAATAAAAAAGGCGCCGTATTAAAATTAATAATAGTGATAGGTATGTTATTTTGTTCATTTAACGCCGTCAACACCCCTAATATTGTCGACTTTCCCGTGCTGTTCTCACCAACGAGCAGATTTATCCGCTTCAGATTAAGCTCATGTCTGCCGTGAAAACTCCGGATGTTCTCCATCATCAATTTTTCAATCTTAATCATGATAATCTCCTGTAAAACAATATATTAAACCTTTTCCGCTTCTATTACTATTATCGGCGCCAGGGATTTTAAGGGGAAATACATCCCATAGCTTTTTCTAATTTTAAATCCCGCCGATCGCAGAATTTGGGAAGCCTCATCTATAGTATAGGCGTTCAAGGGCAGATCCGCTATGGACGGATCATAGCTTTGGACCTTCTCATAAGCCCGCTTGACTAAAGGATTATTGCGGTTTCGGATATCGAATATGAATCTGCCCCCGGTCTTGACTATCCGGCCGATATTCTTCATGGCGGTGATAACATCGTCTTTACTCGGCAGGTTATAGAAAGTACTTACGCAGACCGCATAATCGAACGCATTATCTCTAAAGGGCAGTAATCCAGCTTCCCCTCTAATCGGATAAGCGCAATTTTGCAGTCCGGGAAAATAACCCTCGACAACTTTTTGCAGCATCGCCGGACAATTATCAAAAAGCGCCGCCTTCAACCGGCCGTCACTTAACACATTTTCCAGCAAATATCCTTCCCCGCAGCCGATATCTATTATCAAACCCTCGGCGTCCCGCAGAATATTCCGCACTTTCTCCCGCACTTTCAGGCGGAATATATCCGAGGTCCGGATGCCTCGTTCATTAGGGCGGGACATTAAGCCGCGGAGTCCGGTCACAATCTTGTTAGATATTGAAGTCATCACACCTCAATATTCACCACTTCCTTCGCCCGTCCTTCCCATGTCATTTTTTCCAGCACCCTCTCGCGTCCCTGCCGGCCGATTTTTCTCCGCAGTTCATCATCCGATAGTAATTCTATCACCTTTTCCGCCAGTTCCTGCGGATTATCGGGATCTATCAGCCACCCGCTGTATCCGTCTTCTATAGCTTCCACCGCTCCGCCCGATTTTCCTCCGATCACCGGCTTTGCGCAGGCGGAGGCTTCTATGAAGGATATTCCGAATCCTTCGATGGAATCGGTGGAATCGAATATTTCACGGTTTGGCATCACATATATATCACATAAACGGTAATAATCCGTAAGTTCTTCATCCGGGACAAAACCGCAGAATAATACTCTGTCTTGTATTCCCAATTGCTCCGCCATTTTCAATAGTCTGTCTTTGTCGCCGCCTTTACCGGCGATCAGGTAGATAACATCAGGATGATGCTTTAAAATTTCAGGCAAAGCTCTTAATACTAAATCATGCCCTTTCCGTTCCGCTATCCGGGCTACGGTCAATAACACTTTCCGCCCATGTAGTTTCCACTTGTCCCGCAATTCTGCGGGAGGTTCTCCCGGAGTGAAGATATCGGGATTCACCGCCGGAAGTATCATCGGTACTCGCTCCTCCGGAAAACCATATTCGAGGAATTCCTTTTGGCAGTAGCGGGAGATGGAGGCTATTTTATATGCGTCTTTCAGCAGTCTGTCCGCCCAAAAAGTGGTGAATTTATCCTTCATATAGACTTTTTGGGTTTCTCCGCCGTAGACCCATAAAAGATAAGGTACACCGATGAATTTCTTAATCATCCATGCGATAGAACCTGAAGTCCATATCTGCCCCGCATGAATTCTCCTGATGTTACGGAATAAAACTAAACTTACCGCATACAGAAACTGGATTGTGGTATTGATTATTTTACCGGCTTCACCGGGATTTTGCACAGCCGGATGCCTGATGATTTTTATCGAATGTTTTCGATCAAATTCTCTCCATCCCGGAACTTTGGGAGTTAAAATCCAATGTGTTTCAGCGTCGAGCAGTTTCCATATTTCGAAAAAAAAGGTGGCTATCCCGGAAATTATCGGGGGATAATCGTTAGTTATTAATAATGTACGCATGAAAAAAGGTTTAATTGCTGATTTTTAGAATATAGTAATTTAACTGCTTATAATGATAAATTCAAACTTTGCGGTTAGTATGCTGAAGATATTTTGATTTTGGATTTCAGACTTTGGACTTTAGATACTTACACATCCAATGTAGGAGTCCATCTCTTACATATCTGTAAATATTTGTAATTCATGAAGATGTATAATTCTATTTTCCTTGAGTCTTGAGTCTTGAGCCTAAAGCCCAGAGCCTAAAATCACATATCAAATATCACATATCAAATTTCAAATATCTTTGGCTAGATTTAACAGCCAGTCCGAAAATAGGTAGTGTCCCCTAACCCGGACGAGCCGGAACCAAAAAGGGGAAAAATACTGAATACTGAATACTGAAAAAAGCGATATCTAAGTCATTTTAATACAAATTGTTATTTCAAATTCTGCACAAAAATTGCAGAATTTCAGAACTAAGGTACTAATAATTGTGACCACCCCAATCCTCGTCATTCCCGCAAGTCCGCCGGTTGGCGGACGAGTCGGGAATCGATTCCGGACAAGCCGGAATGACGGTATTATAGAGATTTTTTTGCGGATTGCGAAGCAATATCAACAATTAACAGACACCACCAATATCCGTAGTTAATTTAAAATCAAAAATCCGAAATCAGAAACATAAATGACTAATGTCCAGTGACGAGTGACAGATGATAATCCCCCTTAGTCCCATAAGCGCTTAAATAAGCGGAATTGAATGTTCTTGTAAGGGCGAAGCATTTTAGGTTAACAATAAAAATATTAATCACTTATAAAAAATGCTTCGCCCCTACATCCCTTGAATATATGTCTTAATTAAGCGCTTATGCCCTTAGTCCCCCTTTAAAAAGGGGGAAACTGAGGTAAATCCTCTTTAGAAGAGGGGGAGACAGGGATTCCCCGGTTTCGGAGAAACCGGGCTGCTTCTCTATGAACATCCAGCCGATTCCGGACAAGCCGGAATGACGATTAGGGAGAGATACCCAGGTCTTGGAAAAACCGGTCTTCTTCACCACTTAACTGCTTCACCGCTTAACCGCTTCACCGCTTAACCGCTTAACTATTTAACCGTCAAACTATCACCCCGAGGGGAAACTCACTATGAACATAGCTCCCACCCCCAATTCACTGCGGGCTTCAATCCTGCCCTTACAGTTCTGCACTAATCCGTAGATAATTGATAATCCCAAACCTTCGCCTTTACCGACTTCTTTGGTGGTAAAAAAAGGTTCGAATATTTTCTGCAGGTTCTGTTCGGGGATACCGGCGCCGTTGTCCTCAAAGGAGGCAAAGACCATATTGTTTTCATCGACGCCGGTGGTGACTATCAGCTTCTTGCTGTATTCCGGGTCATCCGCAGTTCTTTCCCGTTCGAACATTGCGTCCCGAGCGTTGGATACGAACTGGAAGAATATTTGCTGTAACTGGCGGTTATCAGCGCGGATCTGCGGTAACCCATCTGTGAGGTTGAAAATCACCTCGATATCCTGTTTTTTATGCTGTTCCCGCAGTAAGTCGAACACCTCAAAGATGGGCTTATTGAGGTCGATGGGCATGATGCTGGCGGGGACATTAGCGCCGAATTCGCGCATATGGGTGATGACTTTGGAAGCGCGGCGGACCGACCGTTCAATATCGGACATCATCCGTTCCAGCCGTTCGGTGTCTATTTCCTTCTCTTTTTTCAACCACATCAGCACCAATTGGGCGGCCATTAGAATTGTGTTTAAAGGCTGGTTCAATTCGTGCGCCACGCCGGTGGACATTTCCGCCAGGGAGGTTAATTTGTCCGAATAAATCGCCCGAAGTTCATGCTCTTCGAGCCTTTTACTCAGGACTTCAACTCTGCTTCTAATATCTCTGATGATCTCTACCGCATCATCAGAGCCGATAATTTTCGCTTCAACCTGCTCAAGCAGTTTCAGTAGGTCGTCTCGTTCCGGGAATGATGACATAACTCAAATATATAAAAGGTGTGTCTATAATTGCAACGATTATTTTCAGCAGGTAAGTTGTGATTATTATCTGCCAGATTACACTCCAACTGAATACACCGGCGAAAGCCAGGGTGACAAATACTATCGAGTCGATGAGCTGGCTCACATAGGTGGATAAATTATTCCGCAGCCAGAGATATTTACCTTTAGTGCGCTTCTTCCAGAAATGGAAAGCCCAGATATCATGGAACTGGCTGATAAGGTAAGCCGCCATGGAAGCGGCGATTATGCGGGGGATGAAGGTGAATATAGTTTTCATACCGTCTTGAACAAAATCCTCACTCGAAGGTGCAAATACGATGATTAATTGCGACATAATTAATAATATCAGCGAGGCGAAAAATCCGATCATCACCGCCTTTTTTGCGTCTTTCTTGGAATGATGCTCCGATAGTAAATCAGTCGCGAAAAATACACAGCCATAGACCGCATTGCCTCCGGTCGCCGCCATCCCTAATAGAATTATCTGCTTGGTGACAAAGATATTCGCCAGCACCACATATACCGCCACTAAGGCGAACAGCCATTCTTTGCCCAGCCGGAATGCGATTAAAGTCAGCGTTAATCCGGCTAAAAGCTTGATTAGAAACACTAATTCATTAATCAATGAGTTTCATCCTTTCCAGTATTTCCCAGGCTATTATACCAACGAAAGCGCCGGTGAAGGCGGCGAATAACAGCATAAACGGTAAAATATTCCATAAAGCATGATGTCCCACGAAAAGTAATCCGGCAGTTATGACTTGAGCGATATTATGTCCGGCGGCGCCTAGCACGCTTACACCCACCGGACTCAATCTTTCTCTGCCGAGTAAAAGACCCGCATACATCGTCAACACCGCCGCTCCGCTCCCGCTGAATCCCAGTATGAAGGCGGGTGAGAATAGCGAGCCGCTGAAAAGACCGCCGATGATTATCCTCAGCCATCCCACCGCTAAAGCTTCCGGCAATCCGAAGATGTACAAGGCTATCAATGGAGCTATATTGGATAATCCCAGCTTGGCGAATGGTAAAGGCTGGGGAATCATTGACTCAAACACGAATATCACCGCGCCGCCGGCTGAAAGCAGAGGTATGATAGTCAGCCGCCTGACTTTTAGAATACCGTTTATGCTAACCGGCTGCCGCATCGACTCCCCTGTATTTGCCCTTTTTAATATAGACCGCTAAATTGTTAGGCAGGCAGATGATACTCTCTCCCGTCCGCTTAACTGCGCCGCGGTGAACGCACAACTTCAGCGGGCAGTCCGATTCTATCACGCTGATGGAATTACACTTGACCGCTAAAGTGACCGGAGATATTTTTCCTTGAATAATATAAACACTATCAATGGATAGATCGATGATCCTCAAAACGGAGCTTCCTAATAAGACAACAGCCTGTCCGCCTTGAGGACGGGTTAAATTCCATCCCATTAAAGTTAAACTTAATAAGATGAGCCCTATCATCAAGGCCCAGTCCGGTTTTTTCATGCGCCTGATTTTATCCATCTTAAAATTATACCTATATTTTTCAATAAATTCAAGTTATTAAGACCCACAGGTTTGAAGATATAGGCGAATATGTTTATATTTAAAGGTTTAGCAGCAGGTAATGGGGTGATTTGGTGATTGGGTTGATTAATTAAGGATATACAGGATTTACACATATAACTTGCAACTTGCAACTTGTTACTTGTTACTTGTTACTTATCAAGGAAATAAATATTGAAAGTTTTGATTGTTCAGACCGCCTTCATCGGTGATGTGACGCTCGCCGAACCTTTGATTGAAGCTGTGAACTGCAAGTATCCCGGCGCGGAGATATCATTCTTGACAATCCCCTACTCCGCTCCGATTTTACGGAATCATCCGCGGTTGAAGGAAGTGATAATATTGAAAAAGCGGGGTATCGGCAGAAGGAGATCTTTTCGAAAGACTTTGCGGAAACTTCGCCATGAACAATTCGACTTAGCGCTCGTGCCGCATCGTTCTCTGCGCAGCGCATTATTAGTATTTTTAACGGGTATCCCCCGCCGTATAGGATTCGACCGCAGCGCCGGAAAATGGCTTTTCAATGAAATAGTGAAATACGGCCCCGATATTCATGAAGTCGAACGGAATTTGTCTTTGCTGGGGATGGAGGATATGAAAATAACGCCGAAGATATATCCGGGCGAAGCTGAATTTGAAAGAGTGGACGGATTATTGAAAGGCTGGAGTTTAACTGAAGGCTTCACCGCCATCGCGCCCGGGTCAATCTGGAACACTAAACGATGGCCGGTGAAATATTACCATGAATTGATAGGAATGATGAAAGAAAGAATATATCCGCCGGTTGTTCTAATCGGCGCGCCGGGTGAAAAAAATCTTTGTGAAGAAGCGGCGGAAGGGTATGATGGATACGCATTCACCGCCGCCGGTGAGTTGAATCCTTTAGAAAGCGGTGCGTTACTGCATAAAGCGGCTTTTCTTATCGCCAATGACAGCGCCGCCGGTCATATCGCCGCCGCCGCCGGATGTAAAGTCATCGCCATCTTCGGAGCTACTTCTCCCAAATTCGGTTTCGCCCCCTATGGCGAAGGACATAAAATTGTCGAAATACCCGGTTTATACTGCAAACCATGTAAAATTCACGGCGGGAACAGATGCCCGGAAAAACATTTTAGGTGTATGTTGGATTTGAAGCCGGAAAGAGTATTTCAGGCTGTCGAAGAGATGATATTGTAGTAAGTCTATATTAACTGTGGATATACAGGATTCACAGGATTTAGTTTTATTCACAAGCTATTAAAGCGATGAAAGCTATCGTAAAAATAGGGTTTAGGGGCTGGGGGTAGGGGTTAGTAGGGTGGGTTCTTAACCCGCCAAAACCATACTTGGTATGCATTCCCACGCTGGAGCGTGGGAACGAGGGTAACAAAAATATTCACAGCAGATGAAGCAGATTAAGCGGATGAAAAATCGTCACTTGTCATTGGTCATTAGTGTTTCGAATTTCGGATTTAATCGCCTTAATAGCCACAATATCCAGTGAATCTTCTCAATTCGCCTTATTCAGCATGGAATAATAATAATTGGCTTCTTCGTGATGCCCTAAACTGCTGAGTAATTTAGCGCAGTTAGCTATAGCGTCGGCGTTCAAGGGATTGATTTTAATCGCATTCAGAAAATGCTTCAAAGCGGAAATAGGATCGCCTTTGGCATAGTGAACCGCTCCCAGTATATTATTTATTTCAATCGAATTCGGTTCCAATTCATAAGCCGCTTTGATCAAATCAAAGGCGGTATCAAAATCATCCCGATTATAAGCTTCAACGCCTTGAGAATAAAGGCTGTTCAGCCGCCTCAACGTCTCCAACTCCCGCTGGAAAGAAAATCCCATCGCCTTGACTTCATCATCGAATCTCTGATTCACATATTCATATAACTGGGCGTCGCCGCCGCTCTGTTCCAGAATTTTTCTTCTTGTTTCAGCGGACAATTCTTCCTTCTTAGGCCGTTTTTTAGTGACATTTTCGTTCAAATATACCGGAAAATGATTCCAGCCCAATTTGCGCTTGAAAAGAATCAAGGATTCTTCAAACCTCTCCACCAATCCTACCGCGGTGAAATACCGGTCGATATTATTTTTAGCGTGAATTAGTCTTTCGTTATCATTCAGGGAATTATAAAGCTGGTCATCGGTGCATAACTGCCCGGTCTGAGTGTCCCTCCTAATAAATCCTTTCTCCACGAAATCATCGAAATCACGGCACAATGCGGCGGTGTTCTTATAATCACTGCTCTCGGTATTCTGCAATAGAAAATAATACCAGGAAACCGCCCGGTCCACCGGATCCCGCAGAAGCGTGATATATTCACAGCGGTTAGGCAGATAGCGGTGTATTCCGAATTGGATATGTCCTCGCACAAACCTGATATTCGCTTTATCATATTCGCTGAGCTTCAGGAAATCCGACATGAGTGTGTGATTGATATCGTTGAATTCGAGGTTATCGGTCAATGTGATGATGGTGTCCCGATGATAGGTTTTCTCTAATATCCGCTTCAAGGTAGTTCCGGCGGTTTTGCGGATATGGACGAACACTAAAACGGGCTCGCTGTTGGTGAAAAATATTTTCTCCGCCTGTGTCAGCATTTGAACGGTCATGAATGCACCTCATCGTAGATTAAAGTTACAAGTTACAGGTTGCAAGTAACAAGTTGCATGTTACAAGAATATGACTACTCCTATTATCGGCAAATTACAGCGATACTTTAACTATATTTAAACTATTATTTTAACTTTATGGCTTTCAGGTTTTTTCTTCGATGAAAACAAGATTATCTTTTAGTTCCCGGCAGGTTCCCCGGTCTTCCAAATCTGAATTCGTTTAATCTGTTTAATTCGTTGTAAATTTTTTTGAACCGCTGATATCGCTGATAAAAAAATGATTTTACTGATATTATAATCAGCGGAATCAGTATTAATCTGTGAAATCAGCGGTTCTGATACCACGATTCACCTTAAAACCGGATTCAGGGTAACGGAAAAAGGATCAAGAAAAACTCTGTAATCCTGTATATCCGTAGTTAATTCATTTTCCCGGTTTAGGAGAAACCGGGCTGCCATACTGTTCACCTTTTTACCGTTCTCCGTCGCTGTTAACTGTCCACTATCCACCAAATATTCCTCGCTTATGAAATTTTTAAAAAAAATAGTTGCTTTTCCCATTATTTGCTTGACAAATTAATTTTCATGCATTATATTATAAAGCGGATTCTTAACTGCGATTGTCTGCATTCCCACGCTGGAGCGTGGGAACGAGAGGGAAAAGCGGTTTCAGGCTACGAGCTCTAGTGTTCTATCAGGTCAAATTTTATGGGTTAAAGTGAAAAATGTTCCCGGCAGGAACAAAATGTGGGATTACCTAACATATTGTTGTTGACAGAACACTATATTTACATGGTTTCTTTTAAACCGGTATTACCGGCAGGTCACACCCGCCTGCGGCGCGCAAGACCTGCCAAAACGGGATTTCACTCTCGTTCCCGCGCTCTAGCGCGGGATGCATTCTAAGGCGGGTTAAGAACCCACCCTACGATTTCTACCGGAACGGATTAACAAAATAATTTTTGGGCGGGTTAAGAACCCGCCCCTACTAAAATAAACAGGAATATATATGAAAAGAATCGCAGTCATCCCCGGTGATGGTATCGGCATCGATGTCACCGATGAAGCCCTGAAGGTCATGGAAGTCATTAAACAACAGGGTGTTGCATTGGAATGGGACACTTTCGATTACGGCGCGGAGAAATATCTGCAGACCGGTATCACCCTGCCTGACGAAGAAGTCGCCAATTTCCGCGATAACTATGACGCAATCTTCATCGGTGCCGTAGGAGACCCCCGGGTGCCGGATATGCACCACGCCAAGGATATCCTTCTGGGACTGCGGTTCAAACTCGATTTATATGTCAATTACCGGCCTTGCAGACTGCTGGACGAAAGATTATGCCCCATCAAGGGTAAAACTTTGCAGGATGTGGATTTTGTGGTGTTTCGCGAAAACACCGAAGGATTATACACCGGCGCCGGCGGAATCTTGAAGCAAGGCACGCCTGATGAGGTTGCAGTTCAAACTTCGATTAACACCCGCAAGGGAGTGGAACGGATAATCCGCTACGCCTTCGAATACGCCAAGAAGACCGGGCGGAAGAGGGTCACTATGTCGGATAAATCCAACGCCATGCGCTACGAAGGCGATTTATGGCAAAGGACATTCTACGAAGTGGGTGAAGAATATCCCAATATCGAAAAACAGCACTGGTATATCGACGCTCTGCTGATGCAGATGGTCAAACGCCCGGAACAGTTCGAGGTCATCGTCTCCTGCAACATGTTCGGCGACATTATTACCGACATGGGCGCGCAGTTGTGCGGAGGGATGGGACTCGCCGCTTCCGGCAATATCCACCCCGGGCGGACATCGCTGTTTGAACCGGTGCATGGCAGCGCTCCCAAATATCACGGCAAGGATGTGGCGAATCCCTTAGCCGCTATCTTGACCGTCGGAATAATGATGGAAACTCTGGGATACCCGGAATGGAATCAGCGCATCGAGGATGCGGTGATGGAGGCTATCAAGACCAACAATGTCCCCTTGGATTTGGGCGGGAAGCTGGGGACCAGGGCGAGCGGG
>JADHWD010000199.1 GCA_016783645.1 bacterium | reverse complement strand
AAAAGGAATATTGAACAAGGAACAAGGAATATCGAATGTCGAACTTTCGCGGTTGTGAATATTTCGACATTCCTTGTTCGATATTCGTTATTCAAAAACATTTTCTGCCAGAAAAAACAAGAAAATCAGAATTAAGGTAATAACATGGGATGTTTGGAAAATCTGCTGAACGGAGCCCAGATGGAGGATTATTTTCTTCAAAATAATTGGTTCTTCGCTATTTTGTGTGGGTAACTACTAAGTTAAACCAAACAACCCACTTATCGTCATTCCGGCTTGTCCGGAATCAGTTCTGTAATACAAGAAGATTCCCGGCGCGTCCGCTTTCAGCGGACTTGCGGGAATGACGGTGCGGAGTGTTTTTAAATGAAGCGTCAAGCAGCCTGCTTATTATATAAATACCCATACGATTCAGCGAAGAACCCCTTTTTTGCGGGCAGATTTATTAATTAACATTGGATCAGCGGTTGAATTTTATCGAGGACAAAGTCAGAAGATTCATCAATGAGCACAGTTTATATCCTGCAGGGAGTTCGATCCTTTTAGCTGTTTCGGGCGGTGTGGATTCGATTGTATTACTGCATCTGATGAACAATCTGCGAAAACCGCTGGAACTGTCTTTGGGAATCGCCCATTTTAATCACAGGTTACGCGGGACGGAATCGGAACGGGACTGGAATTTTACTGAGGAATTATCTAAAAAATACAAACTTCCATTTTATTCCGGGGAAGGGAATTTTAACAGGGACTTGGCTGGACTGTCAATTCAGATGGAGGCGAGGAAACAGCGTTACAACTTTTTCAATAAAATAATCTCCCAGTATAATTACAGCTTTTTAGCCACAGGTCATAATCGGAATGATAACGCCGAAACAGTGTTGATGGCGCTTATGCGCAATTATGGACTTAGAGGATTAGCGGGATTGAGACCTAAGAATGGGATATATACTCATCCGCTGTTGTGTCTGTCCAGAGAAGAGATCATTAAATACGCTGAAGAAAATGAATTAAAATGGGTGGAGGATTCGTCTAATCAAAAACCGGACTATTTAAGAAATAGAGTGAGGCTTCAGCTGATGCCGGTGTTAGAGGAAATTTTTCCATACGGGATAGAGGCGCTGTGTTCAATTTCGGATGAAGCATGGGAATTATCGCAAACGCTTGAGCGTGAGGCGGAAATAATTTGGGAACAAATTCATACAATAACGCAAAATGGACAGCTAATACTTGAAATTATCAATAAATTCCCCTATTTTACTATTCTTTGGAAATATATTTTATACCGCGCTGTCCGGGAAATAGCGCCGGATTATCACCCTTCGCCGCAGGCTGTCGAAGAGCTGTATAATTTAACTTTCAACACTAGCGGTAAAACTCTCAGGATCGGCGGAATTGAAACTCTCAAGGACAGAGGAAGACTAATTTTTAGATCCGCTCAGGCGGTTATCCCTGAAATTGAACAGGAACTGCGGCACAAATTTGTGATTGGTGACATCGAACTGACGATGACTCAGGTTGAAACTTTAGAAATCGAAATCACAGAAAATCCTGCGGTTGAATATATCGACTTGGATAAAACAACCGGCGTATTATTGGTAAGAAGAGTGAAACCGGGCGATATTTTCCAACCCATCGGTTTTCACGGAAGCGTGAAGGTATCCGATTATCTCATCAACAAGAAAATATCTCGGTTTGATAAAGAGAACATATTAGTGATAACCGACGCCGAAAAGATCATCTGGCTTTGCGGATACCGGCTGGATGACAGGGTGAAGATAGACAGCGGAAGTAAGCGGATAGGACGATTACAAATTCGGAAAACATCGGAAGGGATTGGATGATACATGGCAGGGAACAACAAACAAAACAATCGTAAGAACCAGAACGGCAGGAACCGCCGCTCTAATAAAGACAAATTCGAGTGGAAGAAAGCATCGAAAACGCTCAGCTTTTGGATTCTCATCATTCTGGGCTCGATAGTGATCTCACAGCTGTATTCCAATCGTTACCAGCGTGAAGCTGAAGTGCCTTATACCGAATATATCAGTCTACTGGAGAGCGGACAGATTCAGAGCGCTACAATCATCGATAATGAATTTCACGGAGTTTTACGCCCCGAATCGGCGGTCACTCTGCCGGGCGGAGGGGATAAATTCAAGACAGTGCTTCCATATATCGACCACGATGCGCTTGAACAATGGGATAAAAACAACATCAGCTACAAATTTGAGAATAAGACAACTAACTGGCTGGGATACATATTATCCTCCATACTGCCCTGGATTATTCTTATAGGGATCTGGATATTGTTGATGCGCCGTATGCAGGGCGGGGGCACGCGGGGGATTTTCTCCTTCGGTAAAAGCAAAGCCAAATTATTGACGGAGAACCGCCCCAAATTGACCTTCGCGGATGTGGCGGGCGCGGATGAAGCCAAAGCGGAACTGGAAGAAATCATTGAATTTCTCAGAGAACCCAAGAAGTTCCAGAAACTGGGCGGCAGGCTTCCCAGGGGAGCTCTATTGTTAGGACCTCCAGGCACCGGCAAGACGCTGTTAGCGAAGGCGGTTGCGGGCGAAGCGGAAGTTCCCTTTTTCTCAATGAGCGGAGCTGATTTTGTTGAGATGTTTGTGGGAGTGGGCGCTTCCAGGGTGCGAGACCTATTTGAACAAGGTAAGAAGAACGCTCCCTGTATAATTTTCATCGATGAAATCGATGCGGTGGGGCGGCACCGCGGCGCCGGATTGGGCGGCGGACATGACGAACGCGAACAGACATTGAATCAGTTGTTAGTGGAGATGGATGGTTTCGACTCCAATGAGGGTGTGATATTAATAGCCGCCACTAACCGCCCTGATGTGCTTGACCCGGCTTTATTAAGGCCCGGCAGATTCGACCGGCAGATTGTAGTTGATAGGCCGGATGTCAGGGGGCGGTTAGGTATTTTCAAGGTGCATACTAAGAAAATCCCGCTGAATGAAGATGTTGACCTTCAAGTATTAGCCAAGGGCACTCCCGGATTATCGGGTGCAGATATAGCTAATTTAGTGAACGAAGCGGCGTTATTAGCTTCCCGGCGGGATGCGGCTTCAGTCTTTATGCGTGATTTTGAAGACGCTAAAGATAAGGTCATGATGGGTGTAGAGCGAAAGAGTATGCTGATCAGCGACGCTGAAAAACGAAACACCGCCTACCATGAAGCAGGTCATGTCCTGGTGTCGAAATTAGTCCCCGGCAGTGACCCGGTTCATAAGGTGACAATAATACCCCGGGGCAGAGCTTTAGGATTGACTCATTTTTTACCAATTGATGAGAAGCATAACTATTCCAAGTCATTCTTGGAAACTACCCTGGTAAATCTGCTGGGCGGACGGGTGGCTGAACTGATTGTGATGAATGAATTGACTACGGGGGCTGGGAATGATATCGAACGCGCCACTGAACTTGCGAGGAAGATGGTATGCGAATGGGGGATGAGTGAAAAGCTCGGTCCTTTGACTTATGGGGCTAAAGAAGAAGAGATATTTTTAGGGCGTGAAATAACAAGACGCCGCAACTATTCGGAATCGACCGCCATCCAAATCGACAGTGAGATAAAATATATTGTCTCCCGCGCTGAAAAACGAGCGGATAAGTTTGTAAGGGATAATATCGTCAAACTGCATGCTTTAGCGGAAGCTCTACTGGAGAGGGAATTACTGGACGGACATGAGATCGATTTGATAATGAAAGGCAAGATACTTCCGCCTCTGAAAAAGCAGGCTTCGGTGAAATCACCGCCCAAAATGAAAAGACCGGCATCCAAAACAAAACGCCGCCCAACTGAATCCGCATCCGGAACTTCTATACCTAAACCTATAGTTATAGAATCGAAACCAACTGTTCCGGAACCTAAAACCGAGGTTTCCGAACCCAAATCCGAAGAGAAAAAATCCACTCAAAAAAGACATTCCACCAGCCGTTCCCGTAAGCGTAAGCGTCCCGGCGCCGGCGGCGGGACCCAACCGGTGAAGCCCGCTGCGGTTCAGCCGGTGAAAAGTGTCGAAGATAGTAAAAAGCCAGTCGATAAGCTTAAATCAGAATCTCCTGAAAAACCTGCGGCGGAAGTTAGAACCGAAATCTCGGGAGCGCCTAAATCCGGCAAGACAGAGCATCCGGGGATTTCCAAAACATATAAAATCAATAAGACGCAGTATGATAAAATAAAAGATAAAATATCCGGCGGACAGCGTAAATCCGACGACACATCCGGGCGCACGGACAATCTGATAAAAGCTGAAGATAAATCTAATCAGGCGGTGAAAGCGAACGACACCGCTAAGAAGACAAAAACCGAAGACCCCAAGCTGTTTTCAGATGAAATCGAAAAGAAGCCGAGAAGAGTATTTTCGGAACCTGCGTATAAGAAGGAAACCGAAATATCCGCCGAGCAAAAAAAGGATGTGAAACTCGATTCATCCGGACCGCCGCCTTCTTCGACACTGAGAAGGCAGACATCTGTTCCCACTAAATCCCGTCCGGTAATCGATAAGAAAACTCCGGTAAAACCCGCAGTCTTTGAGACGCCGGAATGGCTGAAAAATATCAATCACCGGAAAGACGGCAAAAAACAAGAGAAATTTTCATTGGAGTCGGCTAAAATTCAAAGCGCTTCATCCGACAAGCCTCCGTCAGAATCTCCCGGCATTTTAAACGATAGAGGCGATAATCAGCAGGATAATAAAGACGCCGTATGAGACTTTTCGAGAAAACGACCGAGCTCGAACTTCATCCCGAAGAGGTCCGCATGGTGAACCGGGGAAAACGGATGGTGAGAATCCGATTAACCCTGGCTGTTATAATATCATTAGTTATTATTGTGAGCCTTGTTTTCCTGTTTAGCGACACCACCGGTACGCTATATGTGACTTCCAATGTTAAAGGCGCAAAAATCTTCATAAATGCGGTGGAAACCGAATATATAACCGACGCTGAAATAATAAAAATTCCCTACGGGGAACATATAATCAGCGTCGAACTCGCCGGCTATGAAACAGTTGAACCGTATGCGAAAAAAGTGAAGATAACGGCCGGCAGAACTGACACTGTGAATTTTGTCCTGATTCCTAAGGAGAAATAGGATTTGGATAAAGATACTATCACCAGAGCGGTTCGAGATATAATAAAAGCGATAGGTGAAAATCCCGACCGGCCGGGATTGAAAGATACGCCTAAGCGGGTGGCGGAGATGTATGAAGAAGTATTGTCAGGTATCGGCGCCGCTCCGGAAGAAAAACTGAAAATATACCACACCGAAAATCAGGATGAGATGATAGTGGTAAAGCGGATACCGTTTCATTCCATGTGCGAACATCATCTGCTGCCCTTTTTCGGTCATGTGAGTATAGCTTATATTCCCAATAATAATAAAATCACCGGATTTTCCAGTCTCATTAGAGTGGTGGAGAGCTTCGCCAGGAGATTGCAGCTTCAAGAACGGATGGCGACGGAAATCGCTGATTTTTTAGTCGAAAAATTAGCTCCCCTCGGAGTTTTAGTGGTAATTGAAGCTAAGCAGATGTGTATATCCATGCGGGGAGTGCGGAAAGAGGATAGTGAAACAATCACTTCAGCTATGCGGGGAGTGATGCGCAAAACCGCCACCAGGATGGAAGCGTTCGCTTTATTGAGCAAGTAGGGGCGAAGCATTCTGAACATAATAATGAAAAAACTTGTACCTCAGCAAGAATGCTTCGCCCTTACTATAATATTCCGGGAATTTTGCAGAGTGCGGGGACACTGCAACACAGAAGTACGCTGGCAGGTAACACCCGCCTGAGACATGCAAGACCTGCCGGAACGGTGTTTTTTCTCGTTCCCATGCTCCAGCGCGGGATGCATACAAAGGTGGGTTAAGAACCCACCCTACGATTTCTAACAACTGACAGCTAACAGCTGACAACTATTTTCACGGTTAAATTATCAAATTCATGTTCGTCCGGATTTTAAGCGGCGGCGTAAAAACCGTTTTCAGATATATGCTCGAATCCGGATTGGAAACCGTGGAAGCGGGGTTGAAGTCCGGTAATGCGGGTTCTTATAGTCTCATAATCTATGATTTGACCGCAGAAAATGAAGATAAGA